>JAZUCY010000032.1:0-34944 GCA_045639365.1 Paludibacteraceae bacterium | reverse complement strand
CAAAGCCAGTTAATTCTGCTTTTGTCTCCTCTGCGAAGAGTACTTCGTAAGAAGGATTGTGTACGATCTCGGTTGTACCTACGATGCCGTACTGGGTCAAATCTAATTGTTTCATTGTTTAATTAAAAAGGTTATTTTGTTGTTTTTTACTTTATTTCTCTGCAAATTTAGTGCCAATTGCCTATTGACGCAAATTTTATCGGGTACAAAATTACTACAATTTTTCGAAATACCAAAATTTTTACTAAAAATACCGCCATTTTGTATAGTTGAGTTTGCAAAAATACGAAAAACATGCTATAAAACATATTTTTTCGTCAAAATATTTGGTCGGTATGAAAAAAAGCAGTACCTTTGCACCGTGTTTTTCATGGTATTAGATTTAAGGTTAAGTAAAGATTGGGTTGTCGGGATGACAATCCTTCTTTTTTTTATATAAATCACGTCTCTAAACACTAAACTCTAAACACTAAACCTCAAAAAAATTGCGTATCTGCATTTTTTTATACCTTCGAGGACACCCTACCCTCGAAGCTACGGTCGTATTATGCAGCCCATGTGCAATAAAACGGCATAGAAAGTCAACTTTCTGCCGTTTTTTTTGCACATGTGCATTTTTTGTTGTACCTTTGCAGTCGAAATGGAGAACCGTTACGAAAGAGAAGATTTGCAGCAAGCGTTGAAAGTCCTTCGCGAAGGCGGAGTGATACTATATCCCACAGACACCGTCTGGGGGATAGGTTGCGATGCCACTAACGCGCAAGCGGTCGCGCGCGTGTACGCAATAAAAAAACGTGTGGACAGCAAAGCGATGTTGGTACTTTTAGACGGAGCAGGGAAATTACAGGGATATATGGATAAGGTGCCCGAGACTGCGTGGATGTTACTGGAAGCGAATGAAGGACAACGCCCTATGACCATCATCTACCCTCACGCACGTAATCTTGCACCCAACCTATTGGCAGAAGACGGAAGCGTAGGTATTCGCATTACCTCAGAGCCATTTAGCAAAGCCCTATGCGAGCAACTGCGCCGACCCATCGTATCCACCTCTGCTAATTTCAGCGGCGAAGTCGCAGCGAAATGCTTCAAAGATATTGCACCTGAACTGATAGCAGCCGTGGACTATGTGTGCAAGTTCCGCCGTAACGACATCACAAAACACCAACCATCATCGATCATCAAGATTGACGAAAAAGAACGTATAACCATTATCCGATCATGAGCTTCCTAACACGATACCGACAACAACAACTCACCTATATCCTAATAGATGTCTTCTCCTCCCTATTGGTATGGATGGCATTTTTAGGATTCCGTTGGATGGTACACGAAGGCAAGGTTTTTAGTGTGGACACTATATTGGTACCCCTGTTCGACTTCTATCGCCCTTTGGTATTATACCCATTAGGCTGCTTGATAATATACTATTTATCCGGATATTACATTCGTCCTATCCGAAAAAATTACGCCAAAGAGTTCCGCACCACTCTCGTTTCTGCTTTATCCATCACATTGGGTGCATTTTTCTTCATTATCATTGATGATCCTGTCACAAGTTATCATAACTATTTCACCTCATTCCTAATACTGATTCTATTGCAGTTTGTACTGAGTTACACCCCTCGTGTCATATTCACCGCTATCTCAAAACGCCACCTGAGCAAAACACCAAGACGCTATATCCTTCGCTCCTCTAAACAGATAGACGAGTTCAAAAGAACCCAACAAGTACAAGCATACGACGAAGTGGTTATCAACCTATCATCGTCCGCAAAAGAAAAAGATATTTACAACATCATCAATCAACTCTACCCATACGGTGTGGAGATTGCAATCAAACCTCGCCTGTACGACATGCTGACAGGTGCTGCGAGCATCAAAGAAGTAGAAGATATGCCCTTGGTGCACATCACAGAACACAAGATGAGCGATAGCCAACTATGTATGAAGAGAGCCTTTGATGTAGTGGTTGCCTTGAGTTCCCTACTCTTGCTGTCACCATTGTATATTTTACTATATGTGTTGGTATGGTGCACATCGAAAGGCCCTGCTATTTACAAACAAGAGCGCATCGGTTTGCATGGTATTCCATTCCAAATACTGAAGTTCCGCACCATGCGATACGATGCAGAGTCCACTACGCCTATGTTGAGTGCAGACAACGACTCGCGTATTACCCCATTGGGTGCTTTCTTGCGAAAATATCGATTGGATGAGTTGCCACAAATGTGGAACGTGCTGAAAGGAGAGATGTCAGTAGTAGGTCCACGCCCCGAGCGCAGGTTCTTCATCGAACAAATAGAACAACAAGCACCCTACTACTGCCTTCTATACAAGATTCGTCCAGGTTTAACAAGTTGGGGACCCGTCAAAGTAGGTTACACCGACACTATCGAGAAAATGGTACAACGCCTTAACTACGACATCGTATATGTGGAGAACATGTCCCTACAACTGGATATGAAGATTCTGTTCCACACCATAGGCGTCATACTGGACGGAAAAGGGAAGTAGAGTGTAGGGTGTAGAGTGTAGAGTGTAAAGGAAAGGTAAAGATTATGAATTACGACGAAGCTATAAAACGAATTGAGGAGATTGTCCATGAGTTGGAACAATCAGAGGCGCTGAGCATGGATATGTACCAAGCTCGCGCAAAGGAGGCCAAAGAGCTTCTCACCTACTGCCACAATCAACTCACGGATTGGGAAGAGAAAATGAATGATGTCATTCAACCCACCGAATAACGCATAACGTTACTCCCATTTTATACTGGTAGATAGACGTTTTGTGGTATTACTATGGAAGAGGCGTAAGTCCTGCTCCAAGCTATCGTTAGGTAGCGTGAAAGGCAACTTACCATTCAAATAATCCTCTGTCGGAATACAATAATAATTGCGACGTTCGTTCATCAAAGAACCCTTGTGCACATACACTGGAATAAAATCAATCGCTATTATTTTGTGCGTTTCGCGGTCAATATCTACCGTCGTCATGATACCGCCGTTAGAATCCTCCCAACGCTGATTGCTAATTAGATTTCCCAACGAATACACCACTGGTACTTGTCTGCCGTCTGCAGCAGTCAATACGCCATGATCCTGCACTACGTGTGGGTGTCCGCCAATAATCAAATCGATTCCCAAGTCAGCCAACCATTGTCCCACTCCCTGTTGGTATGCATTGTGCTGCAACTGATACTCCGTACCCCAATGGATATACATGATACGCATATCTATGGTAGTGTCTTTCAGACTATTAGCCAAGTCTATCTCCAATTGCTCGGTCTCTATATAGTTCACGCAGGTAGGCCAAACAGGCACGAGTCCATTGGTACCGTATGTTGCATTAAATAGCGCAATCTTCATACCGTCCACGTGGAGAATCAACGGATATTCTTCTCTGCGCGTAGTCGTATCGCGATAGGCACCCATATTAGGATAAGCAGACATCTTTTTCAATGTGCGCAACATACCCTTCTTATCGCCATCTAAAATATGATTATTCGCCAAGGCAAACACTTGAAATCCTGCATCCGATAAGGCATACAAAAAAGCTTCAGGCGTGCGAAACTTAGGATAACCACTATAAGGCTTGCCCGACAAAGTAGTTTCGAAATTTACTACACTCACATCAGCATCTGCCAAATAAGGACGTAAATAACGAAAATTAGGTTCGTAATCGTATTGCTTGCTCTTGGCATCCCTTGCCCACTTAAATTGAACGGAATGTTGCATAGCATCACCAGCAAATAGCAAACGGACATAGTTACGCGTACTATCTTTCAAAGCAAAAGAATGATGCCCCTGCGCATATATATTCAGTGGCAGAACCAACCCAAGCACTATGCTCAAAGTGGTCAAAAAGTGTTTCATGGTTTTCATATATAGTGTGTTTTACGGTTAGTTATCGGTATTTATTTTCCGTTATATCATCCAACATAGACAAATAACTCTCATAGCGCGAGAAGGCTATCCGACCCTCCACAACCGCTTGATTGACAGCACAGCCCGGCTCATTGATGTGCACGCAATCCGAATAGCGGCAATCACGACTTATCTTGAATATCTCACGAAAATAATGCCCCATTTCCGCACGCTCCATATCCAACATACCAAAGCCCTTAATACCCGGCGTATCTATGATCCAAGAGTCTTGTGTAGGATTGTGGTGGGTGGTGTTGAATTGTGTAGGATCGTGTAGTGGGTACATCTCAGAGAAAGTGGTGGTGTGCATACCCTTGTGATGGGCTGAAGATATAGCACCCGTGCGAGCAATATCTTTACCCAAGATGGCATTCAGCAGAGTGGACTTACCAACGCCTGAATTGCCTGAAAGTAGCGTTATGCGGTTATGAAAAAGCGATGACAACTGTGCATGTACCGCTGCCACATCGTTTAACGCAGATATAGCGTAGGTAGGATAATCCAACGACTCATATAATTGGCGCAAGTGGGAGAGCGTTTGCAATCCCTCTTCATCAAGCAAATCAATCTTGTTGAAAATCAAGCACGCTGGCACGCGATAAGCCTCACAAGTAGCCAAAAATCGGTCAATAAAAGTGGTCGAAGTTTCAGGCTGACGAATTGTCACAATCAGAGCTGCCATATCCACATTAGCTGCCAAGATATGCGAAGCATAACTCAGATTCGTGGAACGTCGCACAATGTAATTCTTACGCTCGTAGAGTTCCGTAATCCAATGCGTACCGTCCTCCAACGTTGTCACTTCGACATAATCGCCAATGGCAACAGGATTAGTGGAACGAATACCACGAATACGGAAATTGCCCTTCACATAGCAATCGGCAGTCGTTCCGTCAGGAAAATATACACCGTAGCTTGTACCTGTTGATTTGATAACTAATCCTCGCATAAGTATTGTATAGGGTTGTGTAGAGTTGTGTAGTATTGTATTAGGGTGGTTTAAAATGCTTCTGTTGCTGTTAAGTAGAAACTATATGCATTGATATTATCCCAACGTGGGTCCACATTGCTGCGTGCTATGTCAAAGCGGATATTCACTTTCGCCTTATTAATAGCAGCGCGCAAACCGACCCCATATCCCACCTTGGGAGTTGCCCAATGCCAATTGTGGTAGTCATATACATCTCCTATGCCGGCAAACACTGCTGCACGAAATATACTCCATATCGGTATGCGCAATTCTGCTTGCAGTTGCAGCATCACATCATCGCGAAACATATCGCTACTGATTCCTCTCAGCCCATCTTGTCCACCCAATCGAGGAAGCATAGGATACAACGTGAGATGAGAAATAGCGTACTCCGACAACATCAGTTGGGTCTTAAACTGCCACGCCAACACCAAACTATGTGGCAGCGCAATATATTGCCTCACGTCCGCAGAAAACAATCCATTGACTGTTGCCTGCTGCCCTTGCGCAATATCCACTTCGTTTGTCCATGCCGCCGCAGCGGATACTTTAGCAAAGACACCCTTGCTCGGATAAAACACATTATCACGCGAATCGTAGAGTGCCACAGCGCCCAACGCAACTTGCGCCAATGGCTTGACGGTCGTGTATATATCCTGTATGGCAAACCGTGCAATGAGCATATCCGCCATAGGCCCCACAGCTGTATGCTGCCCCACATAAACAGGCGTTTGCAGATGCAAATATCCGCGCTGCAGTTGATACGGTGTGCTTTTGCGCAACATGCCTATCCCTATATTGCCTTCGTTGGCAAAATCGCCTTCACCATACCTGCCGTAGTACGTAGCAGGGCGGTCACTATAGCCTACACGGAACTGCAATTGCCAAGTTTTTCCTGTCCGATAACCGTTATCCGATCTCCGATTCCCGAAATATAAATTGCCCTGGGCGTTAATATACCACTGGTGTTTGAGCGAATAGGTACCATCGATTTGCACAATAGAAGAGCGCTCTTGGTTGGGCAAACGAAAATACCCTTGCGCTGCAGCACCAAACTCCCACGTAGATTCAGGCGAATAGTTCACCACGGGAATACCCATTGCAGGCAAGTTCAGCAAACTATCCAAACAAATAGCATGAGACATTGGTACGCCCAACGCCCATGCTATTATCAGTATGAGTGATCGCAAACGCAATTACACGGTCATGATCTCTTTCTCTTTCTTTGCGTAGATTTCGTCCACTTGCTTCACGTACTTGTCGTGCAGCTTTTGTGCATCGCTCTCCGCATCTTTCTCTGCGTCCTCTGGCAGACCCTCTTTAACTTGCTTTTTGAGGGTATCAATAGCATCGCGACGTGCGTTACGTATGCTCACTTTGGCATTCTCTGCCTCGCCCTTACATTGCTTAGCCAACTCCTTACGTCGCTCCTCTGTCAATGGTGGGATAGAGAGACGGATACTTTCACCGTTGTTGCTAGGCGCCAGACCAACGCTTGAATTGATAATTGCACGTTCAATCTCAGCAATCATCTTTTTCTCCCAAGGTTGGATTTGAATGGTGCGAGCATCAGGTGTAGTGATTGTAGCTACGTTAGAGAGTGGAGACATTTGTCCGTAGTATTCCACTTTTACTACATCTAATATACGTGCACTGGCTTTTCCTGCGCGGATACGCGCTAAAGCATCGTCAAGATACATCACAGCAGATTCCATCAGTTCCTCTGCGTCGTTCAAAATTTGTTTTGGTTCGATCATGGTTATCAGGGTTTTACAAGTGTTCCTATTTGTTGTCCATTCATTACTTTTTCAAGGTTACCAACCGTGTCCATATCAAACACATAGATTGGCATATTATTCTCGCGACACATGGTGATAGCAGTTAAGTCCATCACTTTCAGTTTCATCTCCAGTATCTCATCGTAGGTGATATGGGTAAACTTGGTCGCGTTAGGGTCTTTCTCAGGGTCAGCGGTATAAATTCCATCTACGCGTGTACCCTTCATCATCACATCTGCTTTTATCTCTATCGCACGAAGTACCGAAGCCGTGTCGGTGGTGAAATAAGGATTACCTGTACCGCCTGCGATAATCACAACTGTACCTTTGGACATTAGGCGCAAGGCTTTGTCGGTTGTGTATAGTTCACCTATTGGTTCCATACGCACACTGGTCATCACACGTGCTTTTTGTCCTACAGCTTCTAACGCAGAGCAGAGCGCGAGGGAGTTGATGACTGTAGCCAACATACCCATTTGGTCACCTTTCACACGATCAAAGCCCTTTTGTGCACCACTCAAACCACGGAAAATATTACCGCCACCTATAACGATAGCAACTTCTACACCCATTTTGGATATCTGTTGGATTTGCAAGGCATAGTCGGCAAGACGTTGTTCATCTATGCCATATCCTTTGCTTCCCATAAGGCTCTCACCTGAGAGTTTCAAAAGTACTCGCTTATACATAAAACCTCCTAATTTATTAATCCGCTGCAAAATTAGTAAAAAAAATACATATACGCAAGAAATGATTCTATTTTTTTTGCATATTCACTTTTTTTTCGTACCTTTGCAAAGGATTTCGATTTTTCTATGGAGCAAGGTCTCAATACATACTTTTATCGCGTGGCTGAACACCTATTTGCAGTGGAGTGTGCAGACAATTCGCTATTCGAACGAATGATCAACTATGAGCCATTTCGCGTAGAAACCCATGGCACCACCATCTTCACATTGCGCATGGAGCAAGACGGACTAGTCAGCGAGGAAGAACGTTCGCACTACGCACACGTCTTCACCGATAACTCCGAGGAGGATATGCCACGCATTGAAGTTTATAGAAGCGATAAAACACCCGCTGAGGCGATGGGGCGAGAAGGCGATAGAGCACCCCAAAACGCCACGAGCATTTTCGGGGACCCCGCTGAGGCGAGAGGTTGGTTGATGCGCGTGTCACAGATAGCCCAATCACCTATCTGCTGCGAGTTGCAGAGCGATAAGGATTTTACACAAGGAGTGCTACATATAGCAGCCGACTGTCAAGATGTACGTTTCTGCATTGACAACGCACTCATGCTGATGTATGCCTTCCGCACCGCTCCCCTCATGACTCTGGAGATGCATGCTGCCGTAGTGGTGAGAGGAGAGGCAATGAGGCGATTAGGCGATGAGGCGATGAGGCGAGAAGGCAATGAGGCAAGAAGGCGAGAAGGCGATAGAGCACGCCAAAACGCCACGAGCGGTTTGGGGGGCCCCCCTGGGGCGGAGGGTTATTTGGTTTTAGGACATAGCGGTACGGGCAAATCCACCCATGCACGCCAATGGCTACAAGCCTTCTCAGATGCATGGCTCCTGAATGATGACAATCCTATCCTTCGCGTGATGGAAGACGGAGAAGTACGTGTATATGGTTCGCCCTGGAGTGGCAAGACACCATGTTACAAGAACGCACACGCGCGCGTGGGTGGCATCATCAAACTCAGTCAAGCACCCTACAACCAACTGCAACCACTGACACTGCCACAAGCATACGCCTACATGCTATCCTCTGCATCTGGACTAAAGATGAACCATCAAATGGCAGATGACATGTACAATAGTATCAAGCATATCATCACCCACGTGAAGTGCCACCACTTGAATTGCCTGCCTAACACGGATGCAGCGCGGGTGTGCTTTGCAGGGTGTAAGGTGTAGGGGCTATTGGCTATTGGCGATGAGGCGATGAGGCGATGGGATATTGGGTGTAAAGTGTAAAGATTAGAATTATGGAAAAGAGCAACGATATATTAATCCCTGAATTTGAGCGACTGCTCCAAGGCGGTCACATGGTAGAGTTCGCACCACGCGGTGTGAGCATGCGCCCATTCATTGAAGGAGGTCGCGACAAAGTCATTCTCCGTACTTGCCATGAGCCAAGAGTAGGTATCATTGTCTTGGCAAGAGTCAACAACACCTACGTTCTGCATCGCATTTACAAACTCAAAGGTGAACAGATTATCCTGCGTGGCGATGGTAACCTCAAAGGACAAGAAGTTTGTACCTTCGAGGATATTATCGGTCGTGTGGTACGCCTAAAAGGACGAGATGGCAAACGCAAACGGCTGACGAAAGCACGTTTATGGCGTCACTTACCCACTTTTATCAAGTGGTTTGTACTAAAAGTTTATAGTAAAGTCATCAAATTGCAAAACATATTATATGAAGACTAAGAAAGGATTTCGCCTACGCGAGCTGGGCGGCGATTACATACTCATTGGCGAGAGCGTTGAATTGGTGAATTTCAACAATCTCATCACTTTTAACGAAGCAGCAGCCTATCTTTGGCAAAACGTAGAAGGCAAAGAGTTTGATGTGGACACCCTCACACAACTCCTGCTTGACGAATATGATGTTGAGGAAGACATCGCTCGACAAGATGCACAAGCTACGATTGAAGACTGGAAAGAGATAGGGATTATCCGTTAAAAGGAAGTTAGAAGCCGGAAGCCGAAATCCGGAGCCCAGCAACAAGACATGAATCAAGAACAA
Organism: Paludibacteraceae bacterium; assembly: GCA_045639365.1. Taxonomy (GTDB): domain Bacteria; phylum Bacteroidota; class Bacteroidia; order Bacteroidales; family Paludibacteraceae; genus Colicola. Next base: position 25,517 of record JAZUCY010000032.1, on the reverse strand, counting down.
CTGTTTTTCTCCATTCTCAGATCGGTGTTGTGGGGAACAGCCACAGCAACAACCGCTGACGTCCAATGGAAAGACGTGCTGAATTTGGCAGCACGCCAAAAGTGTCTGCATGCTTTCAGCGTATGGCTCAAAGCCCATCGTATCTCTACTCCCTTTGATAAGCAACTCACCCCCACTATGTTCATGGTGCTGCAACGCTTGGCACGCCTCAATCAATTGGCTATTCGTGTCATCGACTTATTATCGCAGCACGATATTCCTGCCACCCTTATCAAGGGATATAGCCTCTCGGGTCTTTACCCCGACCCTGACACGCGCGATTTCGGCGATGTGGATATTTATGTAGGCGAAGAGCACTACGAACGTGCTGCTGAAATTGTTACCGCTGCTTTTCCTGATGCGCATTGGCATTCCGATATACGTGGCGGAATACACTATATCTTGGTGATTGACGAGAATCTTGACCGCGTTGTGGAACTTCATCGTGTGACTATGGAGTTTCATGGCAAGCGAGCCAATGCGCTCTACCAAGCCTTTACCCATAAACACTTAGACAACACTTCCACTACGGTGAATATCTACGGGAAGGCAGTACCTGTGCCATCAGCAGCATACAATGCGTTGTATGTTTTCATGCACGCATGGCACCATTTCGAGAGCACCGGTGTTGGTTTCCGCCAGTTGGGCGATTGGGCATTATGTTTGAAACTGGCATACCAACAATCCACACCAGAGGAGTGGCAAACGCTCACTCAGGAGATAGATATGCTCCTTACGGCGCTGCATTTGAAAACCGCATGGCAGACTTTCGGACATATCTTAGTGAGCGAATTGCAGTTACCTCAGGATGCTTTTCCGCTTTATACAACTCGTTATAAGCATCGTGCCAACCGCCTCTTACGCCAATTGCTGCGCGATGGCCACGGTGGTCGTCCTGCGACATTTCATATACAAGAAATCGCCCTTATGAGGCGATTTCCATGGGAGCGACCAGAAAAGAATCGCATATTGCAAAAAGGTTATACAGCATGCCGATTGCTATTTGATGCTTGGCAAATGGGTAAATTCTTCCCCGATCTGGCTTGGAATGAATTGAGATTTACCCTCAGTAGCACGAATAAAAAGCAAAAAAAAGAGGAATAGCGATTATTCCTCTTTTTTGTACCAACTTGCATACATGGCGTAGTTGTGTGCAATCTTTCTATTAATTTCGTTGGTTTGCTCTGGATCAGCCTTCTTGATAAACTTAGCAGGCACCCCACCCCATACTTCGTATGGACCAATTTGTGTATTTTTCAACACCAATGACCCCGCTGCGACGATAGCGCCTTCACCGACTACTACACCATCAAGCAAGGTAGAACCCATGCCAATAAGCGCATAATCGTGTACATCTGCACCGTGGATAGTGACATTATGCCCTACTGACACATAGTCACCAATAGTGATTGTACTCTTCTCGTAGAGCGTATGCAAGACCGAACCGTCTTGGATATTCACGTGATTGCCGATCTTAATCCAATTGACATCACCACGCAAAACAGCATTAAACCAAATGGAACAACCATCGCCGATGGTTGTATCACCGACGATAGTTGCATTCTCTGCCAAAAAGCAGTCCTTGCCTATTTGCGGAGTAAATCCGCGTACAGGAACAATCAATGCCATAATCTTTGTTCGCTATCGCTCACGTTCATGGTTCGCTACGCTCACGAAAGTGGCTTTGCGTTTATGGTTCGCTACGCTCACGAAAGTGGTTTCACGTATATCACGCTTTAGCCATTTTCGCAGCCCTGCTGCCACTTTCGCTTTAGCCATTATTCGTCGCTAAAAAGCGACCATTTACGCAAACTTTGTTTGCTTATCGTGCTGCAATAATTGCGCAGAAGTCAGCAGCCTTGAGGCTTGCGCCACCAATCAAACCACCATCTACATCTGGGTTAGCAAAGAGCTCTGCTGCGTTCTTAGCGTTGCAACTACCACCATAAAGAATGGTGCAATCCTCTGCTACTTGCTCACCATACTTCTCAGCAACGAGAGAGCGAATATAGGCGTGGATTTCTTGTGCTTGCTCAGGAGTTGCAGTAAGACCTGTACCAATAGCCCATACTGGCTCGTATGCCAATACGATTTTGCCGAAGTCCTCTGCGCTGAAGTGGAATACAGAACCCTCAAGTTGCGCCTTAACTACCTCGTTTTGTTGACCTGCCTCACGCTCCTCTTTTACCTCACCAATGCAGAAGATTGGTTTGAGGTTGTTAGCAAGTGCCAACTCTACTTTGTCCTTCAAAATCTCGTAGGTCTCACCATAGTAAGCACGACGCTCAGAGTGACCAAGGATACAATACGCAGCACCAGTAGAAGCTACCATAGCAGCACTCACTTCGCCAGTATATGCACCTTGTGCTTTGTCTGCACAGTTCTCAGCAGCCACAGCGATTGGGCTATCCTTCAAGAGCTCAGCTACAGTAGCCAAGTGAATGAATGGAGTGCCAATAACTACGGCGCATGATGGGTTCGCAACTTGATTTTTCAATTCAGTAGCCAATGCTACACCTTCTTGCAGGGTCATGTTCATTTTCCAGTTGCCTGCAACCATTTTTGTTCTCATAATTGTTAGTTAATATTTAATAGTTAATAATTAATATCTATTTTTTAGGTTGTATTTGTCAATGACGGTGCCATCTTGAAGGACAATAACACCTGGATTTGCACGCACAATAGTTTTGAGCGTTACAGGATCGCAAGTGCAAATATAGTCACCCAACTCAGGGTACTCCAAGCAGAAGTTGATTATATCATCCGTGCCTGAGCCCGTGAGGATATAAAGAGCCCCCTCCGACTCCCCCTGAAGGGGGAGGGTATCTGGTAATGAGGCGAAAGGCGAAAGGTTAGAGGCAAGGGTTTCCACCTTTGCCATTTGCTGTTTGTCGGCTTTCTTGAGGTCATACATCACCACCAATGTCACAGGCTCCTCGCTCTCCAAAATATCCCATGTCAGGTCTTCACCCTCCGCATTGATAATCTCAAAGTCGTGGATAGGTGGTTCGTATCCCTTCTTGATGAGTTTAGAGTTTGAGCGCACGAAAGTCCATGTACTGTCCCCCTTAGGATAGTTATCTAACGTGAAGGTCTGCTCTACGCCATCTTTCTCATACACGAACGAGTACTCATACACATCTGGCTCCGCATCTTCAGGATACTCCATCAGCGTAGGCAGGTGATTACCTATCTTATAAGGGCGGAAATCTTTGACAGGCAAGTGGCAACGTGTCCATGCCATAAACGCCACCGCCGCCGTTATAGTTATCGCAGCAAACACCACTTCCATCCAATTACTCCATAGCTGACGCGTACTTTTTCGCAGTGCAACCAATACGATTGCCAGAATTATCAGCACCACATTCTTCCAGAAGGTCTGCCAATTGGTCAGCACCACCGCATCGCCAAAACAACCGCAATCACTCACGGGGTTGGTAAGAGCGATATACAAGGTAAGCGGTGTCATCACGAGATAGAACACAAGCGATATCCACGATGTCCACTGCGTGCGTATATTGAGCACCATACATACGCCCAACAATAATTCGAGCACAATCAACGCCCATGCTGCCACCTCTGCCAATGGCAACAATTCGGTAAAGAAACCGCCAAAAGCTTTGAGATAATCTTCTATTTTATAGACTGTTCCCAGTGGGTCAATCGCTTTGACCGCACCCGAGAAGATAAAGACTACGCCCAGTAATGTGCGAGCAATCAGCGCAACGAGGCGAGAAACAAGCGTTGGTTTTTTATTTTGTTTCATTTTCCATTAATTTGATAAGGTAGAACACTGCGTAGTTAAGCATATCGAAATAATTACCATCAGCACCTTCGGAAATCAGCGTTTGGTTGTCGTTGGCAGCAATGGACTTATTGCGATTGATCTTAGTCAAAATAATATCCGTCAGGCTCGTCAAAAACATATCGCGCCAAGCCTCTCCATAGTCGTGGTTCTTTTTGAGCATCAACGCTTTGGCCTCCGCCATATAATGGTCATAGAGATCAATGGCACGCGCAGCAGTCATATCCACCGAGTCGGCAAAACCCTCGTGCAATTGAATGAGTCCAATGATGCTATAATTGACAATAGCCATCATCTCTCCTTCTATGCTCTCACCCACCATGTTCACACCTGTCTGTTCAATCTCGCGCACGCGCTTTGCCTTAATAAAGAGTTGGTCATTGACGGTCTGTGGACGCATAATACGCCAACTTGGACCATAGTCCTTCATCTTTAATTCATAAATACGGCGGCATTTGCCTGCAATAATATCAAATTGCTCTGGAGTTTTCATATCTTTATTGAATCATTATCTTCTTAACAATATCGCCATGGCGTACAATATAGCAGCCTGCTACGGGTAACAATACCGTCTGCTGCTCAGCGGCAGGAGCCATTGCCACCATATCACCTGCAAGGTTATATATATAAGTTTCGCACGCGTGCGAAGAACTTATCGTTAGCTGCTCACCTTGCACCGAAAGAGAGAAGCCGTTCTCCGTGATCGAATGAATCGATGTATTGACATTAGGCTGCCCCTTACGATAATCATACACATATCCAACCATCGTTGGAGTGGTCATATTGGTATATTGCACATTACCAATAATCACTACCGTATCGTTAAGGGCCAGTTCGTTACCCGTCATAAAATCTGTATTGTTGAGCCACTTTATTGGATTGCAATAGATAGATTTGGTCTTTGATCCGTCAGCAGATATATAGAACGTAGCATCGCCTGATGTAGTAGCGATAGCATCCACCTGCGATACAAGACCTTGCACATAGACAGGCATTGCCACCAACTCATCCGATGGCAATTGGCACACCCAATCATAGAGCCAATCTACCTGTGTAGAAGTGGTTGTTTCATTGGTAAGTGTAAACGTCTTAGTGGTATTGCCTACTTGTCGATAGCACTTAACGGCGTTGCTGGATATTTTGCATCTGCCAACGAACTCACGGGTATTACTCTTCAATTGGTATTCTACAATATAGTGTCCACCTATGATTTGCGTAATGGTTACTACACCCTTAGTCATTGTTTCATTCACCTGTTTGCTATCCTCAACAGCCAATAGTTTGGTATATGCAGGTGACATAGAACCTTCTTTTTTCAGATTGCTTCCATCTACGATGTAAGTACCCAAGATGGAATTGACATCTGCAGGGAAAAGATCCAAGGCTAGTGCACTACCACTTTTCACTGCTCCCTTAGAAGTTGTTACAAAATCCTCGGTCTGCATAACGACACGCAAGTTATCTGCACCCGTTTTAGCAGAAAGGTCGGTCACTTGCATAACGGCATACTCAGTACCATAGTACTCGTTCTTCTTGATAATCTCTTCCAGGAAAACCGAATCATTGGTAACAGTCATGTGGTAGCGTTTCACACCATGGTCTAATACATATAATGGATATTCCTTTTTATTCGTAACGTCTATACCTACCACCATCTCATACTCACCCTGAGGTACAGTCGCCATACTAGCACCCGCATCAAACCCTTCATAATAGGTCATTGGTCCCAATTGCCATGTCTGTCCTGTGTTCACTGTTTGGTAAAGCGCGCTGTCTTTATAGAGCAAGAAAGCTACTTTTCCACCCTCTTTAGCGATTCCATAGTTCGTAAAGTCTATGATAGAAACCGACACTTTATCCCGCTTTGCCACTGCGGCCGCTTTTAGTTCTACGCTCGAAGCCACTATCATGGGCACACTCTTTCCACCTTTGTCTGGCTGAATACCTGTGTATATAGTTACCCACTCTGTAAAAGCACCTGCATCGCTCGCGCCACCAATACCTTGATTCTCAGGATTCATCGCAGAGAGGGCAAAATAGCCATCGCTATAACCTCCCCACCCCCAGTTGATATGAATAAAACCATTAGACTGCATACCGTCACAAACAAAGGCATGTCCCTCATTTCGTTTGGTCAATGCCTCAATCAGAATAGGACGACTTGCTTGCAAATCTGCAACAATCTTGTCAAGTATCATCTCCTCGTCCATACAATCCTTCATCAGCACGTTGATTCCTGCATCGTAATCAAAATTGCGAACAATAGCTTGCATAGATGTACCCGTACCTGCACCGCTGGCAGAAGAACCATACGACATTTCGCATGCTACGCCCAAATGATACATCAGTTGCGCCACGGCATCAGACTCCACTTGCGTATAATTGCCTCGATAGGTAGGCAACATATTATCCCAATCGTATGTTGCTTTGGAGAAATCCACCGATAGTGTTTCCCAACCGCACCAATAGGAGTATGTTCCTGTACCTTTCTTAGGGTACTTATGATGATACATAATCTGCGCCGTAGCTGTAGCCATACAACCCGTCACGGAACGCTCTTTGGTTTTTGGGTCTATCGGACAGTGGTTATTGTATGGCTCGCTCTGATTCCAAGCGGTATTACCCAATAGCGGTTCTATCGAAGGATAATAATCGATTGTGCGTTGCGCACCTATCACTGAGGAGATCTTCGATGCACGTGCCATCTCATCGGCATACATTTGCAACCATACACGCATGTTGTCAGGTATATTTTCTTCATCAAAACTACCTTCGTCGCTATATCCCAATACCGCACGTGCATTGTCTTCGGCAGCTACCAATACAAAACCTTCACCTGCAGTGGAATTAAAGACATACACCGCAGGGGTCAATTCATTCATTTGATACTGCGTATATACCCATTCCACAGGTTCTGATAGGTTCTTTGCTGCTGCCGCACGTTGTAAACGCTTCATGGGAGCCACCTGCGATTGACTGATAAACTCACTTGCGATTATTGCCGCTTCCTCTGGTGTACGTGCCGACATTGCCACACTCACCACCAACATCACTAAAACAAATATTTTCCGCATACTATAACTAAACTACACTATCCTACACCACCCAACATTATCCACTATCCTACACTATCCACTAACTCTTCCAATGTCACTAGTTGTTGCTCGCCTGTGAGCATATTTTTGAGCATCACTTTGTTCGCTGCCATCTCGTCGCCACCTACGATAGCCACGTATGGTATTTTCTTGCTATCGGCATAGCCCATTTGCTTTTTCATTTTCGTAGGCTCAGGATATACCTCTACGCTCATACCCTTTTCACGCAATGCTTTCGCCCAACGAAGCGCGTAAAGTAGTTCTTGTTCGCCAAAGGTAGCAAATAGGAGTTGCGTGGTGGATTGCAGGTTCTCTGGATAGAGGTTCAACTCTGAGAGTACATCGTAGATGCGATCCGCGCCAAACGATATACCCACACCCGACACGTTCGGCATACCAAAGATACCTGTTAGGTTGTCGTATCGGCCACCACCGGTGATACTACCTATTTGTGCATCTAAGGCTTTCACCTCGAAGATTGCACCCGTGTAGTAGTTCAGTCCACGTGCCAAACAGAGATCTAACTCCACTTGCAAGTTGCTTGGCTCAAAAGTAGTCAAATCACCGTCCTGTGTACTTGCCGCGTAGAGTGCAAATATGGTGCGCAATTCTTCAATACCTTTGAGACCGATCTCGCAGCCTGCCAATACTTGCTCCAACTGATCTAGTTTCTCGGTATTGGTTCCGCTGAGGTGGAGGATAGGTTGCAAGGCGTTCACAGCCTCCTGTGGGAGTCCCTTATCCAGCAATTCCTTGTTCACATTGTCAATACCTATCTTGTCGAGTTTGTCGATTGCTACTGTGATATCAATGATTCGTTCGGGCTGTCCAATCACTTCGGCGATACCTGCGAGGATTTTGCGGTTGTTGATATGCAGACTCACGCGAATACCCAAACGGCGATATACCTCCTCCACAATTTGAATAAGTTCTACTTCACTGAGTAGCGAGTTGGTACCTACCACATCCACGTCGCATTGATAGAACTCGCGGTAGCGACCTTTCTGCGGACGGTCGGCACGCCATACAGGTTGAATCTGATAGCGTTTGAAGGGGAACTGTATCTCCTCACGGTGTTGCACCACGAAGCGTGCAAAAGGAACTGTCAAATCATAGCGCAGTCCTTTCTCACTCACTTTGGTAGTCAGTGCGCCGATAGTTGCGGTGTCTAATGCTTCGTGACTGATTGCCGATTTCCAATCGCCCGAATTTAGGATTTTGAACAGCAGTTTGTCACCTTCTTCGCCATACTTACCCATCAGTGTCGATAGGTTCTCCATCGCAGGAGTCTCTATCTGCTGAAAACCATATAATGAGAACACCCCTTTGATGGTGTCAAAAATATAATTTCTACGTGCCATCTCTATTGGAGAAAAATCACGCGTACCTTTTGGAATACTTGGTTTTTGTGCCATATATTTCTTTTTTTTTAATTTCCGTTTTATTGGCCTCCTGCTGCCAGAAGCCGGCTGCCCACATCCCGTTTATTGGCCCCCTGCTGCCAGAAGCCGGCTGCCCTAGAAGATCTCCCGGCATATCCTGTCCGTTGCACCGCGTTCGCTATTCACGTACTCCGCAGCAGCCATACCCATAGTTGTTTGCGTGGCAAAAGCGCGGTCCAATGCCTCGGCGAACTCGCGATAGTTCTTCACGCTAATAGCAGCTCCCGCTTCTTGCAATCCTCGTGCTTCGCGGAACTTTTTCCATGTCGGTCCAAAGACCACAGGCATGCCATATACTGCGGCCTCCAAAGTGTTATGGATACTCACGCCAAAACCGCCACCTATGTATGCCACCTGTCCGTAGCGATAAATGGACGACAATACGCCTATCGTATCCACCAACAGCACCCTACATTTATCCACGCTCTGCGCAGTGGCCTCTGTATAGCGCACGTAACGGCCTTCGAAACGCTGAAATATCTCATGCAAATGAGCCGCATCTATCTCATGGGGTACTAGTACCAACTTCACGTCATTGCGCTCTGCCATGTAGCGTTCTAACAGTTCTTCATCTTTGGGCCATGTACTACCTGCTACGATCACACGTTGTGCTCCTGCCACAAATCCTTCTACGATAGGCAGATCTTTGGCTTGGTTCTTCACGGCTACTACGCGATCGAAGCGTGTATCGCCTGCCACTTCCACATGTGTGATGCCGTGCTTTTGCAACAGTTCTGCGGAAGCTTGGTCTTGTACAAATATCCGCTTGAAAGTATGTAGCAATTTCAGGTATCCTTTGCCCCATGGCATAAAGAATAACTGTTTAGGACGGAAGATGGCAGAGATTAAATACGTGGTTACTCCCTTTGTTTTGAGGGCTTTTAGGTAAGCAGGCCAGAACTCATATTTCACCATGACTGCAATGTCAATGGGCAATATCTCCAAGAGTTTCTTGGCATTTCGTTTGGTGGCAAAAGGCAGATAGCTCACTTTGTCCACCAACGGATAATCCTTACGCAGTTCGTATCCCGAGGGCGAGAAGAATGTCAAAAGGAGTTTGCGGAACGGCAGTTCACTTTGCAAACGCTCTATGATTGGACGTGCTTGTTCAAACTCGCCCACCGATGCCGCATGGAACCATAGCACCTCGCTACCGCCAAGGGTCTTTGCCCACTCTTGCAGTTCTGCCATTGCTTGGGCTTGTCCCTGCACTAACTTGCGTGCTTTCTTATGCCCGAGCAACGCAGCCAATCGCAATATCCAAAAATATAGATTCAATTCTTAATTCAAAATTCTTAATTCCTAATTACAAACTGTCGCCAAAGTCCTCTTTGAACTTCGAAACCAACTCTTCTTGCCAATGGCCAATCTCTTTCAGTCGTCCAAAGAAGAAGCGCAGTACTTGTGGTTCTTCCACCCACTTCAAACCGCCAATCAGCTGACGGTTATCCCACAGCCATTTCACGCGGTCTGCCACATATTTCACTTGCGACAAAGTATATACGCGACGAGGCATAGCCAGTCGCATCAACTCCAATTCGGCAAAACGTTCTGTACCATCTGCTTCGCGTTGTTCGGAGAGTGTACCACGCTCCATACCACGTATACCACCTGCGATGTACAAGGCTGTAGCTACCGCAGCAGCAGGATATTGGTCGTGTGGCATATCAGGCACAAAGCCTTGACAATCGATATGTGCACCCAAACCACCAGCAGGCTTAATCATTGGTACACCGTATGCATCTAACTCGTTTACCAAGTAGTTGATGAACTCAGGTCCATGGCTCAGGTAATCCATATCGAGCGACTCGTACAGTCCCTCTGCCATGGCTTCGATAGAGCGTACGTCTATACCACCGTAGGTCAAAAAGCCTTCGTATAATGGGATATACTCCATCATGCTCTTGATAAGATCGGTATTGTGGCTGATGATTGCACCACCGCGAGCGAATCCCAACTTACGAGCTGAGAAGTAGATAATATCCATCTTACCCGCCAACAGGTGATAAATCTCTTTTGGGGTCATGTATTTGCATTGTGCCTCGCGTGTCTTCATGAAGTAGATGTTATCTTGCAGAAGCGATGCGTCCAAGATACTTGGTACGCCGTACTCATGACATACGTCTGCTACTGCCAACATATTCTCCAAGCTCACTGGCTGACCTCCAATCAAGTTCGTACCTGCCTCTACACGCACGTATGCTACTTTCTCAGGGGTGTATTCCTCTATCACACGGCGCAGTTCTTGTAGATCCATATCGCCTTTGAATGGGTCATCACTTTGTGGGATAAGTCCTTTTTTGTGGAGTACTTCCACTACTTCACCGCCACAACGTGTCACGTGTGCTTTGGTGGTGGTAAAGTGGAAATTCATAATAGCCACCATACCAGGTTTCACAAATCGCTCTGCTAAGATATTCTCACAAGCGCGACCTTGGTGAGCAGGCAATACATTGTCCGTGCCAAACACTTCTTTCATCGCTGTTTTCAGACGGGCAAAGGTCTCGCTGCCAGCATACGAGTCATCAGCCAAGTGCATGGCAGCGGTTTGACGATCGGACATAGCATTCACGCCCGAATCGGTCAGCATATCCAAATAAATATCCTTGTTTTGCAGTAGGAAGGTGTTATTACCCGCCTTTTGGATAGCGCGCAAACGATCGTCCACAGGCAATAGATTCAACTTTTGAACCACGCGAACCTTGTGCATCTCCAATGGCACTTGGTTTTCAGACTTGTAAAATTTAACAGACATAATACAATTTACAATTTGACTATTTACGATATACTTATTTATATTTTTTCGCTATTTACGTAAAAAACGTGCAAAAGTACTAAAAATAATCCACATTTGCAAGAAAAACGTACATTATTTTCAAAAAACGATAGATTTTATCTATCATATATCTATCCCATCTATTTTTTCGCTCTCACCCGAGTTAGCTACAATCATAAAATTCCCACCCTATATTTTTCCCCGAAATAATAGGTTATTAGTAGGTGATTAATAGGTTATTAGTAGGTTATTAGTAGGTTATTAGTAGGTTATTCTACTAGTTTGACCGATGTTTCACTGTGCGAAAAAGCGCCTTTCTGTCCCTCCCTACTTGCACATTTCAAAAAAAAGCAGTACCTTTGTAGCACATTTGCAAATTCACATACATCATGCGGAAAATCAGTTTATTAATAGCTATCTTATTCGTCACTTCGGTAGGGGCGGTCGAGAAAGTACAATTCCCCGAATCCTTTGCCAATGGTTGGGAACCCTACATCGGTAAAATGGTACAAATCACCACACCCCTTTATGTCTGTGGCAACTACTACGACTCCCTTATTCTTGCTCCCCAGCGCCTTTACGTCCCCGAAGAGCGAGCTATTGGTTTGGCAAGCGGTGATAGCACCACTTATTGGGCTATCAAACAATCCAACAGAGCACAAATCATCAACCTATCCTGCAAAATCACCAATTACAAGGTGCGCACAGGAGCCATCGTCAAGAACCTCACCGCACGCGTAGTCGCACCAGGCAAATTGGTCACAGGCAGTACGCCTAAGTTCCAGAACAACAAGCCCGAAGCACGTCCCAAAATGCCCAAAGGCAACCTACTCGTTTGCGCAGCAAATATCCAAAACTACTTCTACGACCTCGGGGGATACGCCCACCGTAAGACCACCAAAGAGCAACAAGCTCTGCAAACAGAGAAAATAAGCAAAGCGCTCACGCATATCAATGCCGATATCTATGCACTATGCGAGATTCAGAAAGGCGATAGCGCAGCCCAAACATTGGTAAATGCGATGAACGCTATGGTCAAGAAAAATCAATACGCCTACATCTCACAAGGTTGGAGCAATGGCGATACGATCTCATGCGGATACATCTATCGTACCGACCGCGTACGTCCCTACGGCGACTTGCAATATGGCTACCACGACCCACAAAGCCACTACCACTATCGTATGGTCGCTTGCGGTTTTCAAGAGTTGAGCAGCGACGAACGTTTTGTACTGAATATCAACCACCTACGCTCCAAACGCGGTACCAACGATTATTCCAACAGTAGGCGTATGGACAACGTGGATAGCTTGCTCCTTATGCTCCAAAAGATTGAACAAGAGCAGTTGTTTGCCGATGCCGATATTCTCCTCGTAGGCGACTATAATTCCTATACGCAAGAGCAACCGCTACAAACAATCATTCAAGCAGGCTACGAAGATATGGTTATGCGCTACGATTCATTAGGTTACTCCTACGTGTACAACAGCGAAGCAGGCTATTTAGACCGTGTTTTTGCCTCTCCCACTATGGCTCAGCAGGTGTTAAAGGTCAGCCCTTATCACCTCAACACCGATTATTTCTATTCACGCGGGTATAAAAGAGGATTAGACAAGACCATTTTCCGCTATGCCGATCACGACCCCATCCTGATTAGCATACAATTAGGCAACTAACCCCTTCCTTTACACTTTACACTCTACACCCTACATCATACACTAAAAAATACACTAAAAAAATACACACCCATGAAAACAACTAAACTTATTCTTTTGGCAGTCAGTCTGCTATTTGCCATTGCTCCAGCACAAGCCGTAGAGCGTTGGTTGGAAGGTTACAAGAAAGTGTTGGTTATTGGCGCACACCCCGATGACCCAGAGACCATGTGCGGAGGCACGATGATCAAACTGCGCGAGATGGGCGTAGAGGTCGTGTCAGTCTATTTCACAGGAGGCGAAGCAGGTATTCCTGGCAAGACACACGAGGAGTCACGCACCATTCGCACCGCCGAAGCCAAGAAAGCCTGCGAGATGATGGGCGTGCGCCCCGTGTTTATGACACAAATAGATGGCAATGCCGAAGTCAATAAGGCACGCTACGCCGAGATGAAAGCCCTGATTGAGGCAGAGAAACCCGACTTGGTTCTCACCCACTGGCCCATAGACTCGCACCGCGATCACCGCGTATGCTCTATGCTGGTGTATGACGCATGGCGACAAACGGGTTACACCTTCGACCTCTATTATGGCGAAGTGATGACTGGCATGCAAACACAAACTTTTGCCCCTGACCATTGGGTGAATATCACCGAGCAACACGAGCTGAAAGTGAAGGCCTACTACTGCCATGAGAGCCAAGACATGCCCGTCGTTCAAGAGTGGCACGATGCTATGGAAATCCTTCGCGGTATGGAATGTCATACCAAATACGGCGAAGCCTTTGTCAAACAAGTATGGACAGAGTAACGTGTAACATGTAAACAAAACAGAATTATGAACACCGCATTAGCAGCAGTCATTGGACTTACACTGTCCATCGTATTGATTATCAGAAAAGTATCGCCCGTATTCAGTCTTATGTTAGGAGCCCTTGTGGGTGGATTATTAGCAGGTTGGGGATTGGAGCAGACCGTTGCCCAAATGATTAGCGGAGTGAAGGACATCACTCCTGCCATCGTTCGCATTTTGGCAGCAGGTGTACTCACAGGTATGTTGGTCAAAACGGGTGCCGCTTCCACCATCGCACACAGTATCATTCGTGCGTTGGGTGAGAAATATATCTATCTTGCCTTAGCGCTTTCTGCGATGATACTAACGGGTATGGGTGTTTTCATTGACGTGGCAGTCATCACCATTGCCCCTATTGCCATCATTATGGGCAACAAGTTGCAACTTTCCCCTCTCAAATTACTCTTAGCGATGATTGGCGGGGGCAAGTGCGGTAATATCCTTTCCCCCAACCCCAATACCATTATTGCAGCCGAGAACTTCAATGCTCCCCTATCGTCTGTTATGGCAGCAGGTATCGTACCTGCAATCATCGGATTGATAATCACCGTGTTTGTGATTATACCGCTGATACCTGAGAAGGCGAAAGGCGATAAGGTGAGAGGCGATGAGGCGAAAGGCGAGGAGGCAAGAAGCAATGACGAGTTGCCTGCATTGTGGCGCAGTTTATTAGGACCTATCGTGACGATTCTGCTATTGGCACTTCGCCCTATTGCAGGTATCGTGATTGACCCAATGATTGCCTTACCCGTTGGCGGCGTAGTCGGCATACTTGCCACACGCAAATGGCGCGAGACTGCCACTTGCCTCTCATACGGATTAGAGAAGATGTCGGGTATTGCTATCTTGCTTGTCGGCACTGGCACATTAGCAGGAATCATCAAGGCATCAGCCATCAAAGATGTATTGGTAGATATGTTAGCCCATTGGAGCAATGGCGGTACGTTTATGGCCCCTATCGCAGGTGCGCTTATGTCCGCAGCCACCGCCTCCACCACGGCAGGTGCGACTATTGCCTCTGCTTCGTTCGCCGAAGCTATCCTCGCAGCAGGTGTCACGGCGGTATGGGGAGCAGCTATGACCAACGCAGGTGCGACTATCTTGGATCATCTGCCCCATGGCTCGTTCTTCCACGCCACAGGCGGTTCGATGGGCTTCTCCGTCAGCGAACGACTAAAATTAATTCCTTACGAAACCCTTGTCGGATTTATCCTCACATTGGGTAGTATAGCGATGTATTTCATAATAGGTTAATCCTCGCCTTTACACTTTAACCCATAACCGGCAGCCGGTAGCTGGTAGCCAGTAGCCAGTAGCTGGTAGCCAGTAGCTGGTAGCCGGTAGCCCATAACCAATATCCAACAATGAAAATAGTCATAGCATCCGATTCTTTCAAGGGCTCATTGAGTTCCGTAGAAGTAGCCGCAGCAGCAGAGCGCGGTATTAAGTCCGTTTATCCTGACTGCGAAGTAGTGGCGGTAAACGTAGCTGATGGTGGTGAAGGCACCGTAGAGGCGGTGGTCGAAGCATTAGGTGGTGCGATCATCACCACGACTGTGAGCGACCCACTCTCTCGCCCTATCCAAGCGCGTTATGGTATTGCAGGCGACACAGCCATCATTGAGATGGCTGCTGCCAGCGGGTTACCGCTACTCCGTCCCGAAGAACGCAATCCGTGGTTAACGTCCACGCATGGTACAGGCGAGATGATTATGGATGCTATCCGTAGAGGTTGTCGCCATTTCCTTGTCGGCATTGGCGGTAGCGCAACCAACGATGCAGGCACAGGCATGCTGCAAGCGATGGGCTTTCGCTTCTATGACATACACGAGCAAGAGATACTCCACTGCTGTGGTGGCACTATGCACGAGATTGCACGCATAGACGATACCCAAGTACCCGAAAGTCTGCGCCAATCGGTGTTCACTATCGCATGCGATGTGGATACACCCTTCTGCGGAAAAGAGGGCGCAGCCCCCGTCTTCGCCCCACAAAAAGGAGCCGATATCACGATGGTACAACGCTTAGATGCAGGTATGGCTTCACTGGCACAAGTGATTGAAAGCAAATACCATATCAATATAGTCCCCATTGCAGGGGCAGGAGCAGCAGGAGGCATGGGAGGTGCTTTTCGTGCCTTCCTCAATGCGACACTCAAACGCGGTATTGATATGGTATTAGATGCCATACACTTTGACCAGACGATCCAACACGCCGACCTTATCTTGACAGGCGAAGGCAAGATTGATTTCCAAACAGCCAAGGGTAAGACGGCAGCAGGCGTATTAGCACGTGCCAAAGCGCAAGACATACCTGTAATCGCTATTGGCGGTTGCGTGGAGATGTGCGATAGTGTTGAGCAATTAGGTTTTGCGGGCATCTACCCTATCCTCGAAGAAAAAGTACCACTCGAAGTAGCCATGCAGCCCCACTTTGCTGCCTCCAACGTAGAAAAGACCGTAAAAAAAATTTGCACATATCATAAATTTTCTGTACCTTTGCAGCCCAAAATAAAATAATCCCAAATCCTAACAATTAACTATGAACTAAATTTTGATTTATGGCAGCAAGAACAGCAAGACCTACCCGCCCAACAGCAACAGGCAACAAATCCAACGCAACGACCAAAGCACAGCAAAGCGATTTTTGGCAATCGTTGCGTACTTTCATACACAGCCAACAATGTCAACTCATTGTTGGTATCCTATTGCTTTTCATAGCACTGATGCTACTGATATCCTATTTCAGTTTCTTCTTCACAGGTGCTAACGATATGTCTATCATTCAGGAAAGTGCCACTCGCTCTACCCTTCGTGAAAGTATCACCAACGCACTCGGACTGCCAGGCGCAGTAGTTGCCAGTTGGCTCATTGATAGCCTGTTTGGAGTGCTTATTGTATTGCCTATATTGTTAATAGGTATATACGCTCTCCGCATACTGTTCATCTTCCCACTCAAAGCATGGAAACTCTTTTTCTGCATGCTCTTTTGCATGGTATGGGGATCTATCACATTGGGCTTTGCACAGTTGCTCCTTCCCTTCGAATCCTTCTTCCGTTGGGGCGGAGCCTTTGGTGAACAGATTGCTATCTACGCCATCTCATACTTGCAACCGCTCGGCTTGGGACTTATTCTCCTCGCTATACTGATTATCTTCCTAATTGTAGCAGACAAGCACTTCGTAGAGCACTGCCAACAATTCGGCAGTTGGATAGCTAGTTGGTTCAAACGTAAACCCAAAGAGGAAGAACCAATCTGCATCACCTTGGAAGACGAAGACTTGGCGGAGGAAAATCTTTCAGAAGACACATCTTCAGAAGATGACCTTTCTGCTCCTATCACCATAGAGATGGAAGACTTGCCTGCACTTGAGGCACCTGTAAGCGAATTGGTGTTAGATGTGGAAGTTCCACAAGAGGAAGAAACAATGGAAGAGCCACTCGAACCACAACCTGAAGAGACGGAGGAGGTAGCCGTATCTGTGGAGGAAATCAAGGAGGTCGAACTCTCCGAAGATGACCCAGAATACCTGCTCAAAAAACTCGGTCCATACGATCCACGCAAAGATTTAGAACATTATAAGTTCCCTTCGCTCAATCTGCTCAAAGTGTATGACAACGAGACCGCTCCTGTCATCAACCAAGAGGAGCAACATGCTAATGCCATCCGTATTCAAACAACCTTGCGCAACTATGGCATAGAGATTGAGTCCATCAAAGCGACCGTAGGTCCTACTGTCACCCTCTACGAGATTGTACCAGTAGCAGGCGTGCGCGTCGCTAAGATCCAGAACCTTGAGAACGACATCATGCTATCGCTCTCGGCCACGGGTATACGTATCATCGCACCTATCCCTGGCAAAGGAACCATCGGTATTGAGGTGCCTAACGAAAACCCACAAACGGTTTCCATGCACTCGGTGATTGCCAGCAAGCGTTTCCAAGAAGAGAAAAAGATGAAACTGCCAATTGCTTATGGTCGCACCATCACCAATGAGGTGTTTATGTTCGACTTGGCTAAGACCCCTCACTTGCTCGTAGCCGGTGCTACGGGTACTGGTAAGTCAGTAGCTATCAATGCCATCATCACTTCTCTGCTTTATAAGAAACACCCTGCAGAGCTCAAGTTAGTGATGGTTGACCCTAAGATGGTGGAGTTTGCACCATACAAACCGCTGCTTCGCCACTACTTGGCAGCTACGCCTGACACCGATCCAGAGCAAGTGGTGATCACCGATTGTGACAAGGTCATCAACACCCTCAACTCGCTCGTCATTGAGATGGAGAACCGCTATAAACTCCTCATGGATGCAGGTGTGCGCAATTTGGAAGACTACAATGAAAAATTCGTAGCACGCCGCCTCAATCCTGAGAAACTTATTGCCGATTCACTCCATCATCAGTTCTTGCCATATATCGTGATTATTATTGATGAGTACGGCGACTTTATCATGCAAGCAGGTAAACAGGTAGAGACTCCTATCGCGCGTATCACGCAGAAAGCGCGTGCCGTAGGTATGCACATGATTCTTGCCACCCAACGTCCATCTGTAAATATCGTGACTGGTGTGATTAAAGCGAACATCCCTACTCGTATCGCTTTGCGCACACAGTCCGTAGTGGACTCTCGCACCGTGCTTGACACCAAAGGCGCAGAGCAACTCATTGGACGAGGCGATTCACTCTATGCAGGCAACGCCAGCATCACACGCGTACAATGTGCTTTCGTGGACACCCCAGAGGTAGATGCCATCGTGGAACACATTGAGAAACAGCAACATTACTTCGAACCATATCAGCTGCCAGAGTATATTCCAGAGGGTAGCGAAGGCGAGGCATTGGCACCAGGTGCAGTCGATTTGAAGCGCCTTGACCCTATGTTTGCGGACGTAGCACGCTATGTGGTAACCAAACAAGAGGGTTCTACTTCGCGTTTGCAACGCGCATTTGAGATTGGTTACAATCGCGCAGGTAAACTCTCAGACCAACTCGAAGCAGCAGGTATTGTAGGACCAAACAAAGGTCCAAAAGGTCGCGATGTACTAATCCAAAGTCTTGATGAGTTGGACAAGAAACTTCAAGAATTGGGATGTTAAACGACAGTATAAGTCACTATAAAACGATAAAAGCAATATGAAACAATATTTAGAAGAAACTACGCAATTCTCAGCAGAAGATGCTACGTTTATGGAAATGGCCATTCGCCTTTCCGAAGACAACATTGACCAAGGAGGTGGACCTTTCGGTGCTGTCATTGTGCGTAACGGCGAGGTTATTGCCACGGGTTCCAATCGTGTCGTTCCAAATAATGACCCTACTGCCCACGCAGAGGTGATGGCCATACGTAGTGCTTGCGAGAAGTTGGGCACATTCCAATTGACGGGTTGCACCGTTTATAGTTCGTGCGAGCCATGCCCTATGTGTTTGAGTGCATTGTATTGGGCAGGAGTGAGCAGAATATGCTATGGCAATACCAAAGACGATGCAAAAGCCATCCAGTTCGACGATTCGTTTATCTACGACCAATTAGAATTGAGTTATGCAGATCGCTCTATCAAGTGCGAACATTTTATGCGCAATAGAGCCATTAAAGCATTCCGCAAATGGGAAGATAAAGAAGACAAAATCGCCTACTAAATCGCTCATCTCAACAGAGGCTAAACATTCACTTTCAAACCCTTAGAACACTTGAAACTGCTATTTATCATACTTACCGTTCTCCAATCGCTCTTTACCGCATTGGAGCAAAAGACCCTGCAATCGGATTTCACTCTCACTATTGCCAATAACCCATCGCCAATAGCCAATAGCCAATTACCAATAACCTATTCCGGCTCTCTCGCTATGCATGGCAAGCAGTTTGCATTGAGTATGTTCAATATGGAGGCGGCCTACGACGGTAACACCTTATATATGTATAGCGAAGACATGGAGGAAATCACGCTCACTACACCCACCGAAGAGGAACTCACGCAGACCAACCCATTCCTCTACGCGCAAGCGCTTCTGCCCGTATGCCAATACGCCGAAAAAGTGATAGGAGACAAGACACAAATCACCTTAACCCCAACCTCCAATAGCCAATCGCCAATAGCCAATAACCAATCACCAATAGCCAAATTCATATTGCGCGTAACAACTGCGACTTTGCTCCCCGTATCGGCAGAAATTCACGAGACCGAAGGCAATATCACCACCCTGCGCCTCACCAATCCACACTACACCGATACCGCCCCTGCCTTCGTAATAGAGAAAGAGGGCGTATATGTAAATGATCTTAGATAAACAATAAAAATACTCAAATATATGAAATGTCTTATTATCGGTTCAGGCCCTGCTGGCTATACCGCAGCAATTTATGCTTCACGCGCTAACCTCCAACCCGTACTCATTGAAGGTATGCAAGTAGGTGGACAACTCATGATTACCACCGAAGTGGAAAACTTCCCAGGTTATCCAGATGGCGTAGAACCTTATCAAATGATGGACGACATGCGTCGCCAAGCAGAGCGCTTTGGCACCGAGTTCGTATCAGGTATGGTCACCAAAGTGGATTTCTCTTGCTCTCCAAAGAAAGTATGGGTAGAAGATGACCAACTCTACGAGGCTGACACCGTAATCATCGCCACAGGCGCAAGTGCCAAATTCCTTGGCATTCAATCAGAGGAAGACTACAAAGGTCGTGGCGTCAGTGCATGTGCGACTTGCGATGGATTCTTCTACCGCAAGAAAACCGTAGCCGTAGTAGGTGGCGGCGACACCGCTTGCGAAGAAGCAAACTACCTTGCTGGACTCTGCCAAAAAGTGTATATGATCGTGCGCAAACCTTATCTACGCGCCTCTGAAATCATGCAACAGCGCGTAAAAGACAATCCTAAGATTGAGATTCTCTTTGAGCATAACACTCTGAACCTCACAGGCGAAACCAAAGTAGAAGGCGCAGACCTCGTCTATAAGAAAGGTACACCCGAAGAGGAAATCCGCCATATCGCTATTGATGGTTTCTTCCTCGCTATCGGCCATAAGCCAAACACAGACCTATTTGCCGAGTACTTGGAGCGTGATGCAGAAGGATATATCAAAGTGGCAGGTCACAGCCCATGTACCAATGTAGCAGGCGTATTTGCTGCAGGTGACTGTGCAGACCCACACTACCGCCAAGCCATTGTAGCAGCTGCCAGCGGTTGCAAAGCTGCTATGGAAGCTGAGAAATATCTCGCAGCGTTGGGGTAAAACCTGATAACCAAGGTGAGTTAAAAGCAAGAAAATGCAAGAAAATTGTGCTTTTTTGAAAAAAAGTGCAGAAATATTTGGTCATGTCAAAAAAAAGCAGTACCTTTGCACCCGATTTGAAAAAATCAATGGTGCCATAGCTCAGTTGGTAGAGCAAAGGACTGAAAATCCTTGTGTCCCCGGTTCGATTCCTGGTGGCACCACAAAAAAAGACTTCAGGGACACTGAAGTCTTTTTTGTTTATAAGCCTCCTAACCTCCCCCTAAAAAGGGAGGGATATTAAACGACACTACACAACGCCCCATGCAACTACAAGTTATCGCTCACGCACACAACGGCTTCTCGCAGAAGTTTGGCATACCCCGTCAAAGTAGGGAAAACTCATGCATTGAGACACATATTGTATTTGCGCCCGCGTATCGCGTGCGCGAGGCACTACGTGGCATAGAAGATTATTCACACCTGTGGTTGTTGTGGGGATTTCATGAGGCGAAAAGGCGAGAAGGCGATGAGGCGATGAGGCGAGAAGGCGATGAGAGTTGGTCTCCTACCGTGCGTCCACCGCGATTGGGTGGCAATAAGCGTATGGGTGTATTTGCCACGCGTTCACCATTTCGTCCTAACCCTATTGGATTGACAAGTGTGAAACTGCTACGTGTAGAGGACACACCAGACAACGGATTAGTCTTGGTTGTATCAGGGGCCGACCTGCTGGATGGTACACCAATCTATGACATTAAGCCCTATTTGACATTCTCCGATAGCCATCCACAAGCCCACAGCGGGTTCGCCGAGGACACACAGGATTATCGTTTACAAGTAAACATTGACGAGGAACTGCTTGCGCAAACATTGCGCAAGGGTTGCCCATGGGATGCCATTCACGAGATACTCAGTCAAGACCCCCGACCTGCCTACCAAAATGACCCTGAACGAATCTATCATCTGGATTATGCCAATTGGAAAATTGACTTCATAGTAGATAATTCTACCCTTTATGTGCAAAATATAGGGGAAATTTAGGTAATTTTAATAAATTATTTGCCCATATCAAAAAAAAAGCGTAACTTTGCGGGTCGAATGGTATATACATCACATCCATAATCGAATACTAACATAAAACAACACATATCAATGAAAAAGATTTACCTATTATTTGCACTTCTTTGCTCTATTTCGTTGCAAGCAAGAGTGATTTATTTGGTACCTAACGACTGGAGAGCAGATGGCGCCAGTCTGTTTGTACATTCATGGGGTAGCGGTTCTGATATCGCTGGCAAAATGACCCTAGTATCTGACAATCTCTATCAATTTGAGATTGGGAACAACACCAATTGCCTTTTCGTTCGTCAATCACCCACATTGGGCGACCAAATCAATTGGGATCAAAAGTGGAATCAAACAGCCGACTTGGCTATCCCTGCAGATAAGGACTGCTACACTATCACTGGTTGGGGGGCTAACGACGGAACATGGAGTGCACAAGGTACTGTGAATCCTCCTACTCCAGACCCAAATGCTACCTACTATGTAACAGGTACAGCGGAACTCGTGGGAGCAGACAAAGCATGGAACGAGAAAGCAATCGCCATGACAAAGAATGAGGACAATACCTTTACCCACACCTTTACCAATTTGGCTAACGGCGTAGTATATCGCATGAAGATCACCAATGGTACATGGGCATCTAACTGGGGCTATACTGCCGTACAAAATGCACCTGCAGGCATAGTAGGTGATACAGACGGCAATATTGTTTTTAAGTTGGCAGAACAAGGCAATGTAGAGGTCAACTTCAATGGCACAAGCATCACGTTAGTAGGCAACTTCACCGAAGAGGAACCTATTAGACCTGGACACGGCGGTTCAGTTCCTTCGGAATGTGAAGACGTTATGTTGCAAGCATTCTACTATGACTCATACCAAGACGGTGCCCCTGGAGACGTAGTTATCAACGGAACCCAATTAGGAAACACCAAATGGGCTACTCTATTGAATCAATCAGGTGAGATAGGAACGTATTTCGATCTCGTATGGTTGCCACCATCAGGAAAATCTGAAGGCGGAACAGGTTACCACCAAACCCAATACAGCAACCAAAATTCAGCTTGGGGAACACAAGCAGAATTGCTAGAATTTATCAACCGCATGCATGCTGCTGATACAAAAGTCGTAGCAGACATTGTTATTAACCATGCGGGTAGCAAGTCCTCTTGGTGTGACTTCTATACACAATACTTCGGTGAATATGGTACTTTTGAACCAGATGCCTCATGGATCGCTCAATCAGATGAAGTAAATGGAAACCCTGAAGCTGGTGATTGCCAAGGCAAAGCTACTGGTCCAGAAGATGGTGGCTACAACATGCAAGACAACTATGGTTCAGCGCGTGACTGGGCGCACGCGAAACCAGAAGTGCAAGAGATGATGAAAGCATATCTCAAATGGATGAAGAATGTTATTGGCTTTGATGGTTGGCGCTATGACTATGCACAAGGTTTCAAAGGCAAATACATTGATATGTACAATAGTGCTTCGGATAACTACTTCTCCGTAGTAGAATTCTGGAATAACGATGTTAATGGTTACTTGGTAGATGCTAACTGGAACACATTAGCATTTGACTTTGGCACCAAATATTCTGCTATCCAAGGTATTGCGGATGGTGATTATCAAAAATGTATGGGTTCTGGTCTTTTAGGCGCAGGCTTGAGCAAATTTGCTGTGACCTTCGTGGATAGCCACGACACCTATTTTGGATGTAAAAATGGTCGCGACAACCACGACGAGATTGGTGGTTGCGGAAATTCAATGGAAGACTACAACAAAGACCGCGTTTTGGGTGCCAATGCGTTTATCTTGTCTATGCCAGGCGTACCATGCGTATTCTATCCTCACTGGGCAAAATACAAAGATGCTATCGGCAAAATGGTATTGGCACGTAAAGCTGCTGGTGTACACTCTGAGTCAAAAGTAAGCGATGAGGCAGGAAATGGCTACTACAAATCAACCATCACTGGTAAACACGGTTCAATCCGTCTCCTGCTCGGTCCTAATAGTGGTTTCAACACTACCCCACAAGGCTATACATTGGCGTATAAGGGTGGCAATTTTGCAATGTATTACACCACTACTCAAGCAGAGGTACCAGTATTGAGCATCACTCCTTCTGCAACCTATAAGACGGAGACATACACTGTAGAAATGAACGCAGTCGCACTCAGCGGAACACCAACTATCTATTATACAACAGATGGTTCTGATCCTACTACATCAGAGACCCAAATGACCTATACTGGTGCGTTTACTGTTGAAGGAACAACTACCGTTAAAGCATACGCTACACTCAATGGTATTGCTTCTGAAGTACAAGAGGCTACTTACACCTATAAAGAACCTCAAGCTAAACCTATCACCGTAAAATTCTTGCCTCCTACCACATGGGAGAAAACTTATCTCTACGCTTGGGACACCAATGGTTCGCCTATCTTGGGTGGTTGGCCTGGTATGGAGTGGAAAACAAAAGATAATGAAGGTTGGTTATTCTATACCTTTGATAGCAAATACCGCGAACTCAATATCATCTTCACCAACAATGCGGGCGAACAGTCTAATGATATTATTATAGATGAAGACGCTTGCTACGAATGGAAAGATGGGGCAGAAGCATTGAGCGACCAATGTAGTGCAGATATCCCATTCCAACTGATAGTATCTCCAGAAGGCAAAGTCTTCAAAACCGATTCGTTGGAGATTACCATGACCACTGCAGGCGAACAAGGTACACCTGTTATCTACTACACATTGGATGGCACAGATCCTAAAGCTTCTGCTACAAGAACTACCTACACCGATACTATCGTCATCACACAAACAACTACGATTAATGCATACGCACAAGATGGCGCAGAAGAAACAGAGGTGCAAACCCACGTATATACCTACGAGGTTCCACAAACTACACCACTTACAATCACCTTCCGTAAACCTGATGAATGGAAAAAAGTAAATCTATACACTTGGAATGACGGAGGTGCTGTACTCTATACAGGTCAATGGCCAGGTACCGAGATGACAAACGTGAATGAAAAGGGCTGGTACTACCATCAGTTTGATGCTTCGGTAAAAGAGGTGAACTTTATCTTCAACGATGGTACAACCCAATCTACTGACCTCTGGACAGACGAAGATGTTTGCTACGGTTGGGAGAACAAAAAAGCGGTTATCATTGATTGCTCAGACACTAATACCGATGTAGAAAATGTAGAGACAGAAAATGTTCCACAATTGGACATCACTCGCCCAATGTATAACGTACTTGGTCAACAAGTCAATACAACCTACCATGGTATTGTCATCCAAAACGGACATAAATATCTGAAATAATCTGCTATTAATACAAGAAAAGAGGGTGTGTCAAAATATAGACACATCCTCTTTTGTCTTTATTTAACCTATTAGATTAAGGTAAAACAGTGGTCAGTCTGCCGGGAAACTACACGATAGTAACGAGGTGGTAACGGGGTGGTAACGGTTACGATGGCTGGAGAGGTAAAGGAAACGTAGAAAAAGGCATAGAAAATCGATAAAAAAGAGTGTGTCTGCATTTTGACACACTCTC
>JAZUCY010000031.1:0-55932 GCA_045639365.1 Paludibacteraceae bacterium | reverse complement strand
TACCTTAGTCTCCTCTTGGATGTAGATCTGAGTGTTACGAGCGATACGAGCAGAGAAGTCAGTTGGCAACGCGATAGCCTCGTCCAATGCGTTGGTGTGCAATGATTGGGTGTGACCCAAAGCAGCACCCATCGCCTCGATACAGGTACGACCTACGTTGTTGAATGGATCTTGCTCGGTGAGTGACCAACCAGATGTCTGGCTGTGGGTACGCAATGCCATTGATTTAGGGTTCTTCGCGCCGAAAGACTTCACGATCTTAGCCCACAACATACGACCAGCACGCATCTTAGCGATCTCCATGAAGTGGTTCATACCGATTGCCCAGAAGAATGACAAGCGTGGAGCGAAAGTATCCACGTCCATACCTGCGTTCACACCAGCGCGGAGGTACTCCATACCGTCAGCCAAGGTGTAAGCCAACTCGATATCTGCGGTAGCACCTGCCTCTTGCATGTGGTAACCAGAGATAGAGATAGAGTTGAACTTAGGCATGTTTTGTGAAGTATATTCGAAGATATCAGCGATAATCTTCATAGAGAACTTAGGAGGATAGATATAGGTGTTACGCACCATGAACTCCTTGAGGATATCGTTTTGGATAGTACCAGCCATCTCCTCGAGTTTAGCGCCTTGCTCCAAACCAGCGTTGATATAGAACGCCAAGATAGGAAGAACGGCACCGTTCATAGTCATAGACACAGACATCTTGTTCAATGGAATTCCAGCGAACAATACTTTCATATCCTCGAGTGAGCAGATACTTACACCCGCTTTACCCACATCACCTACCACGCGCATATTGTCGGCGTTGTAACCACGGTGAGTTGGAAGGTCGAATGCTACTGACAGACCCTTTTGACCACTTGCCAAGTTACGGCGATAGAACGCGTTAGACTCCTCAGCGGTAGAGAAACCAGCGTATTGGCGGATAGTCCAAGGACGCAATGGGTACATCGCGCTATAAGGGCCACGGAGGAATGGAGGAATACCAGAAGCGTAGTTGAGGTGCTCCATGCCTTGGAGGTCTTCTTTTGTATATACAGGCTTAACATCGATGAGCTCAGGGGTCTTCCAGTTAGCCTCGTTAGCTCCTTCTACTTTAGAAGCAGCTACTTTCTTGATATCAATATCTTTAAAATTAGGTTTCATAGTTGCTTACTTATTAAGGAGTTGTGCATTGAATTTCTTAAGAGTCTCAAGAACGTTAACGCGAACGTTGATGAAGTTCTCGATACCGAGTTTTTGCAAGTCTTCTGTGCAAGCAGGAGCACCAGCTACAACGAATACTTCTTTAGCGCCCTCGAGTTGGAGCCAAGCTTGTGGAGCGTATGTAGCGTACTCGTCATCGCTAGAGCAGAGAACGATAATGTCTGCTTTAGCCTTGCGAGCAGCCTTGATACCCTCTGCTACAGACTTGAAGCCGTTGTTGTCAATCACCTTGTAACCAGCGCAAGCGAAGAAGTTGCAAGAGAATTGTGCACGTGCAATACGCATAGCCAAGTTACCGATAGTAAGCATGAACGCAACAGGTTGCTTCTTAGCAGCCTCGGTCTCAAGACGCAAAGCCTCGAACTCCTCAGCAGCGCGAGCCACTGGCAATGTAGCGATGGCGTTCTCAGGTTTAGCACAGCAGCAACCGCAAGCTACCTCTTTGATCTTCTTACCAGCTTTCTCGGTGAAGTTAGGGAATTGGTTAGAACCAAGGATCACCTCTTTGCGTTTAGCAACATCACTCAAACGAGCCTTCAAGGTAGTAGCCATAGCCTCTTGTACTTTACCCGCAGCTACGAGCTCGTACATACCACCCTCTTCTTGGATAGCGAGGAATTGCTTCCAAGCCTCCTCAGCGATAGAGTTGGTGAGGTTCTCGATATAGTATGAACCAGCAGCTGGGTCCACTACTTTGTCGAAGTGTGACTCTTCCTTCAAGAGCAATTGTTGGTTGCGAGCGATACGCTCAGCGAACTCGGTTGGCTCCTCATAGGTAGCGTCGAATGGAGTAACCACGATCTCATCTACACCAGCAAGTGCAGCAGACATGGTCTCAGTTTGGGTACGAAGCATATTTACGTATGCATCGAAGATAGTCATATTAAAGCGGCTTGTCTCAGCGCTTACGTTCATCTTAGCAGCCTCTTTGAGAGCAGCAGTGAACACAGGAGCTTTGTATGCCTCTACAATCTTAGCCCAAAGCAAACGAGCAGCACGGAACTTAGCGAGCTCCATGAAGTAGTTGCCACCGATACCCATATTGAAACGGATAGAGCGAGCTGCGAGGTAGTTTGGAAGACCAGCCTCAGTCATCATAGTCATGTACTCAGCACCCCAAGCGAGAGCGTAAGCCAATTCTTGTGCGCAATATGCACCAGAGTTGTTGAGCGCTACAGAGTTTACACCTACCACGCGGTAGTTAACGAGAGTCTTAGCAGCCTTAACGGTAGCTACGATCTTCTCAGCTACTTGCTCTTTGGTGAGTGGTTTGCCCTTGAGAAGCATGTTCTTGATAGGGTCAACGTTGATGCTACCAGCTACGGCCTTGAAGTCGTAACCGCTACGGCCTACGAGACGAACGAGGATGTTAGCAAGCTCAGGAGCTTTGCAAGCGCATACGTTGAAGTTGATTGCTACAGCATCGAGTTTGATACCCTCGAGGAGAGTCTTGATGTAGCGATAAGAGAGTTTCTCTGCGTTCAAGCAGAAACCGAGAGAGGTTACGCCTTTGTTCAAGATGTCAAGCGCTTTAGCGTTCGCTTTGCGTGCATTCTTGGTAGCGCAAATGTTTTGACGGATAGCCCACTCGTTGTGGGTTTTAGTACCACGCACGTAAGGGAATTGACCTGGTGCAGATACGGTAGTCTTAAGACCTTTGAGGTCCTCTTGACGGTAGTAAGGCTGTACGTTGAAGCCTTCTGAAGTGCGCCATACGAGCTTCTTATCGAAGTCAGCGCCTTTGAGGTCAGCTACGATTTTCTCCTTCCAAGTCTTTGCAGAGATGGCTGGGAATTCAGCTAACATGTTCAATTTTTCTTCTGCCATGATTTAAGAAAATTAGTTAATTATGTTGTTTTATATGTTTTTTAGCATATTTTTATTCGCCACAGCGACGAAACTGCATATTTCGCGACAAAGGTACTACTTTTTTCGCACATACGCAAGTGCGCGAACGTTTTTTTGCAAAAAAAGTGGAGGATTAGTCAAAATCCCCCACTCTTTTCAGTCATAAATCCTTATTTCGGATAGACTGGACGCACCAAACAACCTTTTTCGCGTCCCAAAGTAGTATCAAAATAAGTATCTGAGTTAAAATAAATCACTCGGGCTGTCGTTGGCTCTAGGTCCGATATTCCAGCTGACCAGTAATACCCCTGTTCGCCTAACTTGAAGACCGAAGCGCCATTCATACATCCACCTGCTGGCAATGATATACTATTGCCATTGATCAGGCTCTTCACTTTATATCCTCCTCCGACATACTCCCAAGAGCAATTCTTTATCAATTCGTAGATCTCGCTTGCCGTTGGCATACGCCATTCGCCACCCCAATTAGCGCGAGCAGCATCGTCCTCCACAGATAGGTTGATTGGGCTTCCTGATATTGATTGGTAGTATTTGGTCAATGCTATTAGCGTGTTGTTCTCAGAAGTACACCACTTATAGGTATCCCATGTGTAGTTGGTCTTGGGTTCTACCTCTCCAAAGGCAAAATAGTCACCCATCATACTTGGCGACTCCGCACCCACATTGCACGTCGCCCATTTCACCGACAAGCCTAAATCCACATACTCATGCCCCTCGTGGAATGTTCTTGCAAACGTAGTAAATTGAATACTCTTGCCATAATATGTACCTGTCTCATTCACTGCGTATGCACGAACAAAATACGTAGCTCCTTCCTCCAAATCAGCCAAATATCCCAAGAATGTTCCCAGACCAGAACCATGCACCATTTTGTTGTCCTGAGTAGTAGGCTTGTCCGATTTAGAGCAGCAAAAACCACGCTCTAAGATGGGATAACCGCCATCCGTCTTGACCTCTCCGTACAATTTGGCAGTAGTATAGGAGACATCGAAAACACTCTTGGTAAGCACGATGGGCATATCGCGCGAATATGTTTGAAACTCTGTCACTTGCTCCAAGAAATACGATGACCATGTATTTATAATCTGATAGCGAATATAGTAGGTCGTGTTTTCCTTCAAACCGTCTATCTCTCCTTCATATACTCCCTCAGAAGTTCTCGTCAAAAGGGTCATACTATATACTTCCGTAAAATCCGTTGTCAAATAAAGACACGCTTTCGCATATTCTATGGTAAAATTGCTACTCAATTCGCACGATACTTTCACCGATTTATAGTGCGGTTCTACGGTTTCATTGTTGATAGTTGCAACCGTAAGAGGTGGTTCGGGCTCAGGATCACAAGCGATAAAAATGCCCAACACTAACAAGCAAGCATATAATTTAAAAAACTTTTTCATATCTCTCAGATGCATTAAAATGTCCAACCTAATCCTGCTTCTATCTCCATATATTTAGCCATAATGGTATTCACACCTGCGCTGATTGTCAATCCCTTAACACTTCCTATCACACCACCGCCAACGCTCAATCCATTTGCAGCCGAAGGTCCATAAGTTATCCATCTACCATCCTCAATCTCCCAGTAGCGAGCATATTGACCATAGCCCAATCCAGCATACAAGCCAAACATACTATGTTTATGAAGGTTCAATTTTCTATCATTCAAGAAATCTATCACCACACCTGCATTGACATTCCACTCAGAGAAACGCCTATTTCCCGTATAGGCTGGCATCAATGGATTGGTCACACCTACTGTTCCTATATCGCTGATACGCACTCCCCTGATGGCTTTCGTTGTTTGGAAGTTAGAGCGCCCCTTCACATACCAACCTATACCACACACTTGCGTCACTTCGCCATAGACTTGTCCTAACATCACACCTGCGCTCCATGCTGGGTTCATGGCATATCCTCCCTCCAACAAAATGAATGTATGATGTTTATACTCTTTGCGTTGCAGCACAGGAGATACTTCCAGATGTTCGCCAGGATGGATTATGACCTTTTGCTTCCATGTGTGGTACTTGGGTTTCTTGATTTGTAGTACATGTTGTCCCAACGCACATTGTTGATTGACCACAGGCATTTCAAGAATCTGCTGCTGATTGTCATGAACAATACTGACTGCCAACCCATCCAAGTCCGTACTATCACTCTTCACACTCAGTCTTCCGAATCGAGCCGTCAGAGCGATCGTAGTGTCGCTATGCAGCGAATCCACCACAAACGAGCCCTCCGCCGTCTTGTAGTCTTCGGCAGAAATAGTGTAGTAATATGTGCCTTCTGTCAATAGCTGCTCCGTCTTACCGTCCTTCAATTCCCACTCTTGGTTCACAAAGCCATATCTCAACTCCACCTTGGCATGAACAGGTTCTACTGCTAATGTATATAGGTATTGTTTCAATTTCTCGGGGTCGCGCAAATTCTCTTCCAACGAGAAGTGCACACGACCATAGAAAACGGTGTTGGGTTGCAAGACGACCAAACTATCAAACATCATCTGAGGCAAACACTCGCCATCGCACGACATTTGTATATTACGCGCACGCGTTGGCACGAGGAACAACAGTTCATTGCGTGCATCCTTGAAGACTGCTTCTATGGTTGTCATACGCCCCAGATGGAAACTCAGTCGCCGTTTGGCATCCTTCACCTCTTCGGGTGTACCGTCCAATCCTACACGAATAACCGCGTATGGAAATGGGTCGTCTGCCTCAGGCTTCTCCCAAGTGCCAAACTGATTGCGATACGCATCCAACGCCTTGATATTCGGCATTGTCTGAAACTCTTTGGTCAATATAATCGACTGTGCCAATAACGACTGGGCGCACCAGCACAAGAGCAAGAGTGGTATTAGACGTTTGATTTTCATACAATAAAACTCTAAATTTTCTGCAAAGGTACTAAATTTTTTAGATATATGCAACACATTTATTGAATTGTATAGAAAAAAAAATAAAAAACATGCTGTATGTGAATGAGTTTCGCGGTTTTTGTACACATAACAAAACAATGCACAAACTCCCCATTTGTGCATTGTTTTCTTGCTACTTAACACTTACTAAACTGCAAACGCTCTCTCTAGTGACTGCGACACATTGATGATGAAATCGCCCATACCTTCGAGTTTGCTAACAATATCCATGTAATACACGCTCGTTTGGTAGTTCTTGGTATTGCTTTCGATATCCTCTATCTCTGCCTCACGCAGATCATTGCGCAGAGTATTGATTTCCTCCTCAGCATCGTACGCATTTTGGATTTGACTCAGCGCACCCGCATGAGCCGCTTCGAGGTTAGCAATCATCACGATATATGCTTGATCCACAGCCTCTACCACTTTGAGAAGATTAGCGATAGTATCTGCATCAAAACTCTTATTGTGGCTATTGCGACGTGAGAGAATACGTGCAATAGATTCTCCACTATCTCCTAGCGACTCAAGCTCGCCAATAATCTTGTACATTGCCTTGATTTTCATAGAGGTAGCCTCACTCACCTCACCCGCAGAAACACCATTGAGGAATGCTGCGATCTCGTACTCAATACGGTCGGAAATCTCCTCGTATTTCACGAGTTTGCCATACATCTCTTCAAACACTTTCTCGTCGGTAGTCTCAATCGCTTGTTTCGCATAACCAAGACCATTGCGAGAGATTTTAGCAAAGTGAATAATCTCGTCAAAAGCTTGCTCCACACTCAGCTCCGGTGTTGCCAAAGGACCCGCAGAGATATATTTGAGGCGGAATGGCTCTTTGTCTTGGGTCTTTGGCTTAATAATCCACACCACAGCCTTCTCAATCAGCTTGATAAACCAAATGAGTATCAGCGTATTAATGGTATTGAACAGCGTGTGCAACATACTCAGTCCGTACAACGCTGCGGTGCTGGTGTCTGCACTACCC
This sequence comes from Paludibacteraceae bacterium, assembly GCA_045639365.1. GTDB lineage: Bacteria > Bacteroidota > Bacteroidia > Bacteroidales > Paludibacteraceae > Colicola. The sequence continues at coordinate 48,940 of JAZUCY010000031.1, read as the reverse complement.
TCAACAACCGCAAAGCCCTCTGCTGCAGGGTTTGGCAAACCAAACAGCTCAATAATCTTACCCACCAACGCGGTAAATGGTTTGAACAATATCAGCGCCCAAATCACGCCAAACACATTAAAGATTGTGTGTGACATTGCCGCGCGTTTCGCTTGTGTATTACCCACAGAGGCCGCGATGTTCGCTGTGATGGTTGTACCGATATTCTCGCCCAACACCATCGCACAAGCCATGTGGAAAGGAATCCAACCCATGCTGAGCATAATGAGCGTGATAGCCATCGTCGCAGAAGAAGACTGGAGCACCAAAGTAAGGATAGTACCAAAAGCCAAGAACAAAAGCACCGACCCAAAGCCATGGCTTGCCCAAGTAGTTACGAACTCCAGCACTTGTGGGGTCTCACGCAAGTCAGGTACGGAGTTCTTCATAAACGATAAGCCCAAGAACAATAGAGAGAAACCGACTATCAACTCGCCGATGTTTTGGCGTTGATTCTTCTTTGAGTTAGAGAATAGGAAACCAAGCAACATCAAAGGTACTGCAAGGATAGAAATATCTGCTTTGAATCCGAGCCATGCCACCATCCATGCGGTCACGGTAGTACCGATATTCGCACCCATAATCACGCTAATCGCTTGCGCCAAGGTGAGAAGACCTGCATTCACGAAGCTCACCACCATTACAGTGGTTGCAGAAGATGATTGAATAACGGTAGTCACACCCAAACCAGTCAGCACACCTTTGGCAGGGTTAGAGGTCATGGCAGAGAGGAAACTGCGCAACTTGTCACCAGCAGCTTTTTGCAATCCAGATGACATAAGGTTCATTCCGTAGAGGAACATTCCGAGCGCTCCCAGGAGCGTAAAGATTTGTAAAATTCCCATAAATTATCTTTTGTTTTGTACTATAATCATTTTTTGGTTATCTACATATTGACTTCCTTTATACATCCACATTCACTTAAGATTCAGCGGACGAGCGAAAGCGAGTGCTAGCGGTTGCAATTTATTACGGAGTACCTTGTAATGGGTGGTGCCCAGCGTAATAAGATTTATAAGATTTCTCGAGCCCTTTGGGCGAGAAGGAGTTATATATTCTAACATCTTCTTTTCAAATCCTGTGCAAAAGTACTGCTATATTATTATGTAGGTATGAAGAAAATATTAAGAAATTGTTAAATTCACTTATTTGCCTTCTTAATATTTTCTAAAAAATGCTTTTTATTAAGATTACTTTCCCTTGTACCTTATATATATGCTTCGAGTAAAAGACCAAGGAGAAACCAAAGAAGAACCAAGGAACGACCAAAGAACTCCCTAATGTAAAAAAGTACTTTTATTAAGATTGATAACCTAAAAGGTTGACTCTGTTTCTGAAAATGTTTCCTTTCTTTGTCCATTAATCCTGAATGGTATTCGGGTATTGCATGCCTTTAAACTCTAAACTGTAGGCGCTTTGCGCCGTCCTCTAAACTGGCACTCTGTGTCTCTACACTTTACACCCCACACCAGAAAAATCGCCCTAAAAAGCGATTTTTCTTGCACATCTCGAAAAAAAAGTGTATCTTTGCGCCGCAATTATACAATAAACTATCTTATGTCACAAAAAACATTTTGGAAAATACAATACATCAACCTTTGTATTGATGAGTTTGCTCGCAAGTATCGCCTTGCGCCGAAGGTAGCATATAACTACTTGAACAAGTACAAAGGTCTTGAATTTCTCAACGAGCATTATGAGTACGAACACACACAAGCTCTTTGGGAAACTCAGGAATCATTGCGAATAGTTTGTCAGCGTAATGGAGGAACAATTTAATGATTAAACTTTATCACGGAACAAATACCACATTCGATAAAGTCGAATTAGATAAGTGTCTGCCCTACAAAGATTTTGGTAGGGGATTTTATCTTACCACTCTTCGCACGCAAGCATTGGCTCGCGCGAAAAACAAATGCAATTTTGAAGGCGGTGCTCCTACTATTCTCGCATATCAATTTGACGAAAAAGAACTTGCTAATCTGAATGTTAAGTATTTTGAAAAGCCTACAGAAGAATGGGCTAACTTCATTTTCGCCAATCGCAATAAACGCAATAAAAAGATGCATAACTACGATATAGTCATTGGACCTGTAGCAGACGATGGAGTGATTGCGTCCATACGACTATACGAAACAAAGGTTATTGACCTTGCTGAATTTGTTAAAAGACTAGAGTACGCTCACCCAAACATACAATACGCATTTTGTACAGAACGAGCAATAGCATTATTACAAAAGATATGAAAAAGGCAGAATATAATTTTGTAGTACGCTCTATCGTGGAGGAATTGGTTAGTTTTCTAATGGAAGACTACAAGATGCCTATGCTCGAAGCGTTTGATAAGATATACAACTCACACATTTTTGAGAAACTACAAGATAAGAGTACAGGACTGTATCTTCGTAGCGCAGCGTATGTGTATGAATATTTGAAAAAGGAATTGTAAAACATGAGTTGGCTACAAATTGTAGTCAACTGAAAGCAAACCAAATAACTAACCCCCTAAATTACTTATCATTCATCACTTATAGTTAATCCGCAACGCACAGCCGTTGCCCGACATATTTAATATAGCGTTTTACTCCTATCGCCATTCGTACTTCCGAGCACGAGTGGCGATTTTCGTGTCTAAATAAACAAAATACATACAATTTTAATAGAAAAACTCAAAATTATTGACATTTCTTTGGTCATGTCAAAAAAATGTTGTATATTTGCGGTCGCAATTCCACGCCGGGGGATGTCTGCACGTCATCGGCTGGGGTAGCAGACATATTTAAAAGGCGTTTATTAGCGCTCTGTTCTGACAATCTGAAATCTCGCAAATTTCAACCGATAAGAACTTAGCAACGATAGATGTCCTACGGGATATAGATTATCCCTCTTGTGCCCATTTGGTACATTGTTTGCGTATATACGTGTACGCACACGCGTACCTTAACTATGTAGCACGGAGAATGTTTATATTCGGCGTGGGCTTCGCGTTGTCGTTTTATCGGTAAGGCAATGCGAGAGCCTCAGATTGTGGAACGGCAATAGTCGGACTCCACGCTTTTTATTTTATGCCTATACTTAACCAATAATCCGTATAGTTGGGAGTTCCTATACAACAAAAACTTAAGTTTTATGTCTAACAAAAAACAAAACGAAGAACTCCAATCACGTAGACGTTTTTTTCGAAGCATTATAACAAAAGCATTGCCACTAATAGCAATTTCTTCTACTATTATTCCTCAAATAAAAGCCTCTAATACACCTATGGGATGTGAGTATGGTTGTCAAGGAAGTTGTACTTTTAGTTGTTCTGGTTCTTGTTATAATTCTTGTGCAGGTTCCTCTGATACTGTTCACGCGTGTCGAGAGTGTAATTATTCTTGTAAAGAGTCTTGTAAAGAAACGTGCCTAAATACATGCAAAAATTCCTGCAGAGGATGTTCTGGAACATGTGAGAATAAATGTGTAGACTCTTGTAAAGGTACTTGTTCAGGTGATTGTCTATTTGAATGTTACACATCATGTGTTGTAAGTTGTAAAGGAACATGTTTTGGGAAAATGTACTCTTATAATTTTTAGAGATTTGGAGAAACTCGAAACGCCGTTAAAGGGAGTAGAGGTAACAATAAATATTTACATAAATGAAAACAAATCAAAAAGAAGAACTTCAATCGCGTAGAGAGTTCTTTAAAAAAGCGGCAAAGGCTGCTTTACCAGTGGTTGGTGCAATTGTTTTAACACAAATTCCAACAATCGCCCAAGCAACGCCTGCTTTAGGCTGTACTATTGATGCTTGTACATCTACGTGTACAGGAAGTTGTAAAGGAACATGTAGAAGTTGTTCTGCAGGATGTTCTAAAAGTTGCTCCAGAGGATGCCAAACAACTAGTGTAAGAGCCTAATTTAACACGAGAGGTGTGTTAAAAGCGCACCTCTCTTTTGAAAAAAATAGAAATATATGCAAGTACAAAAGAATAAAATAACATGGCAAGAAGGTTTATCTAAAAATATAACTTTTATTGTAACTAAAGACTGTCAACTCGCTTGTAAGTATTGCTACTTGGTAGGTAAGAACGAAAAGGAACGCATGCCTTTTGAAGTTGCTAAGGCTGCGATTGACTATATACTTAATAGAGAAGAAGACCCTAATTTTGCATACGAATCCGTTATTTGGGACTTTATTGGCGGTGAACCTTTTTTGGAGATTGACCTCATTGATAAGATTTGCGATTATATCAAACAGGAACTTTTTCGCCGCAATCACCATTGGTTTAATTCCTATCGTTTCTCATTTTCTACGAATGGCATCAACTACGATAGCGAGAAAGTCCAACGATTTATAGAGAAGAATAAATCACACTTGAGTATTGGCATCACCATAGATGGCACTCGTCGTAAGCATGACCTCAATCGTATTTGGAAAGGTGAAGGACCAGAGCGTGGCTCGTATGATGATGTGGTGCGCAATATTCCTCTTTGGTTAAGCCAATATCCTTTTGAAAGTACAAAGGTAACGATTTCCTCTGCAGATATACCCTATATCTGTGAATCTGTCTTACATCTTTATGATTTAGGTATTCATCAAGTGAATATCAATTGCGTTTTTGAAAATGTATGGACGGAAGGAGATGATTTGCGTTTTGAAGAACAACTTATACAGTTAGCGGATTCAATTATTGATAACAATCGCTATCAAGATTATGCATGTTCATTCTTTTCTGAGAATTTAGGTAAACCAATGGACTGCAAAGTACATAATCAAAATTGGTGTGGATCAGGCAAGATGTTATCCATAGATGCAGCAGGTAATTTCTACCCATGCACTCGCTTTGCCCAATATTCACTGCGTGATAAAGAGGCATGGATTATCGGAAATATCCACGATGGCATTGATAACAACAAACTCCGTCCATTCCTTACACTTGACCGTTGTACACAATCATTGCCTGAGTGCATAGATTGTGAAGTTGCAGAGGGATGTGCTTGGTGCCAAGGCGAGAACTATGATGCAGCAAAAACGCATACCGTCTTTGAGCGTGCAACCGCTATTTGCAAAATGCACAAAGCGCGTGTGCGTGCCAACAACTATTATTGGAACAAGCTCTACCGCAAACTAGAATTAGAAGGCAAGCGCGAAGAGTTTGAGCAAAACAAGAAACAGTCAAACGACATCATCTGCTAAGCCATGAAACCATATATGCAATATTTAGTTATCCTATTGGATGACACCAGCGTGGCTTACTGCCATGCCAATAACCCGCTCACAGAGCGCAACTTGATGCCATTGGAGAATCTGCGCAAAGCTATTCTCTTTGGCATGAAACAAAACTTGATGATTCAATTTGTATATCCCAACTACGCACTCCCTGCGGAATACAACGAACTCATTGAGACGATTGACCATGTGAAGATTGGACGCGAGGTACAAGTACTTGATTATGTGCCAACCACTGCGGATACCGACAATCTCGTATTGCGCTTGACTATTGCCGAGTTTATCGCAAAGCAATACGACGTAGCAGCACTCTTGCCACAAACTACGCGCCTTAATATCTGCTTGACAGATATTGAATCATTTACTGACGAGCAGATTGAGGATTACAAAAAAGCATTGGCAACGCTCAATGCCGTTTTGCTCAATCTATACAAGCAAGCAAAGAATCCACAACTCAATATCTTGACTGACCGTTTGCAACTAACCGAGATGCACAACTGCGAAGCAGGTATTGGCAATATTACGCTTGCACCTAATGGGAAGTTCTATCTTTGCCCTGCGTTCTATTACGATGAGCAAATGGGTATTAGTAATCGCATGAATCATAAGACCAAAGATGCTTCGCGTAGTGTAGGAGATTTGGTTAATGGGATTGATATTCCTAACAAACAACTCTTGCAACTTGACCACGCACCACTTTGCCGTATTTGTGATGCATACCATTGTAATCGTTGTATTTGGCTCAATCAAAAATTGACTTGGGATAACAACACACCATCTCGTCAGCAATGTGTACTTGCACATTTGGAGCGCAATGCAGCACGCGATTTGCAATTAGCGTTGAAAGAGGCAGGCTACATAGTAAATAATGAAATCAAAGAAATAACGTATTTAGATCCATTTGATGTAAAGGAGGAAAATTAATATGAAGAAACTTCTAGGAAAGGTAACTGTCGAAGAAAAAAACACCATTCAAACGCTCTTTGAGCGTCGTAATGGTTTGACTGAGTTGGCAAAGATTCTTACTGCAGATAATGCCGAGTTGTACGAAAAGCTCGTAAAAGACATGGGTGAAACAGGAAGCAAGTTCCAACAATGGTGGGACGATATGGCAGCCAAATACAATTGGGAATCTTGTGAAGGCGGACATTGGGAAATTAATTTTGACACTTGTGAGATTTATCTAAACTGCAACAACGAGTGTAATTGCAACAAATAAAAAACTATGACATTACTAATGATTGGAGCACCTGAGATTATATTTATTGTTCTCATTGTGCTATTGCTTTTTGGAGGAAAGAAAATTCCTGAATTAATGAAAGGAATGGGTAAAGGCGTAAAGATGTTCAAACAGGGAATGACTGAGATGGAGGAGGAAGTAAAACGCCCCTTAGATGACCAACCATCGCAACAACCTACCGAACAGCAACCAAAGAAAGATGGAGAATAACCATGAAGAGAAGATGACCTTTTGGGAACATGTAGAAGTGTTCCGAAAGGTTGTTTTCCGTTGCTTGGCTGTATGGCTGGTATGCACTATTGCTGCGTTCTGCTTTAAGGATGTACTATTTAGTGTGCTCTTTGCTCCATCCAAATCCGACTTTATTCTTTATCGCGGATTGTGTTGGTTGGCAGAGCGATTGTCTATGTCTGCGCTATGTCCAGGAGATTTTTCTATAGACTTTATCAATACTGAACTTGCCTCGCAATTCACCACACACCTGCAAGTGGCAGTCATCATGGGTGTGCTGGTGGCGTTTCCGTATCTGATCATTCAACTATACGGATTTATCGCACCTGCGCTGTACACCCAAGAAAAGCGTTACTCCATCATGCTGATATTCTTTGGCGTGATATTGTTCGCAATGGGTGTATTGCTTAACTATTTTGTGATATTCCCTTTCGCATTTCGATTCTTAAGTACCTATCAAGTGCAAGAGGTTGTAGTCAATCAGATTGCGCTAAAGTCGTATATATCAACACTATTGGTGTTATCATTGCTTATGGGCATATTATTTGAGATACCTATCATTGCCTATTTCTTGGCAAAATTGGGATTGATAGACAAACCGCTATTGGTACAATACCGCAAACATGCGATAGTAGTATTAGCCATCTTGTCAGCCGTCATTACCCCAACTGCGGATATATTCACATTGCTATTGGTGACAGTACCGCTATACCTGCTTTATGAACTGAGTATTCATATCGTAGCGCATACGAAAGTGAGAGAATAATTTCGTAGATAGTTGAAATCTTCGGCACAATCTTCGGCATACGAAAACTTTTTCCAAAAAAATACACTCACGCGGGAAGCGATTGACACATCACTTCCCGCTTGCTTCCTGTTAATCCGCTACCCTTGCGCTACCTTTGCGCAAGAAAAAAACACGCTTTTCCTATAAAATAGCACAAGTTTTTACACGCTTTTCCTATAATTTCTACACCTTAACCGCAAAATATGCGGCTTATTTGCAAATTTAAACCGCAAACATATAAAAGGACCTATTGTCCCATCAACAGATACCACGTGTACAGCACAAAACTTGCTACCATCAGCAGTCCGCCTACTCTGTCAATCTTTCCTTTGAATCCAAAAAGCAAAGGCACAGTTGCAGCAGCAATCATCACCATATAATCCACCCACGTGATTCCCACTGAGGTTAATGGCATTACTTGCGAACTCAGTCCCAGAATCAGTAAGATATTGAAGATATTCGAACCCACGATATTGCCCAATGCCAATTGCGTATTCTTCTTAAAGGCAGCCACTACCGAAGCAGCCAACTCGGGCAACGATGTACCACAGGCAATAAGCGTCAGCGAGATAAAGGCATCATTCACACCAAACGAACGAGCCACTGCCACCGCATTTTCCACAAACAAGTCACAACTCACAATCAGCACCGCCAAGCCGCCTATCACCTTCGCAATAGCCCACCAAAGAGGAGTTGTATCCATAGCCTCTTCGCCTTCTCGCCTTATAGCCTCAGCGGGGTCCCCGATGACGCCCGCGTCATGGGGTGCTCTTTCGCCTTTTTCTTTCTTATCCCGAGCAAAAGAATACCACATAAATCCGGCAAACAAGAGAATCAATACCCAGCCATCCAAACGACCGAGAACAGCAGGCGTGCCATCAAAGAAGTTGAACGCCAATAGCGTGACAAGCACCGACACCGCAATACAAAGCGGTATCTCAAAAGTCATGTTCTGTTTGTCAATAGCAATCGGAAAGAATAGCGCCGTAACTCCAAGAATACCAAGCACATTAAAGATATTCGAGCCAACCACATTGCCAATAGCCACATCGGCATTGCCTTTCAGCGCGCCAAAGAAACTAACCACCAACTCGGGCATAGAGGTACCAATGCCCACGATGGCTGCACCAATCACAAAATCCGACACACGGAATCGCCGAGCAATACTTACTGCCCCAGCGACCAACCAATCAGCACCAAACACGATGCCGACTAACGAGATGATAAGAATGAGGTATGACATAATTATATTGGTTTTAGATCACTTCGTTGTTAGATGTTAGACCACTGCGTTGTTAGAACGCTTCGCTGTTAGTTTCTAGGAATCTATCAGCCCGCAGGGCGGTCTAACAGTCTATAAGACGGTCTATCTTCTAACCTCTAATTTACAATTTCTGTGCAAAAGTAGTCGGAATTTATTACGCGAGTATGAAAAAGTTGTTAAGAAATTATTAATTCGCAAAAATGGTATGGAAATATGCATATTTTTTGCTACCTTTGCAGCATAAAACGAAATATTATTTCGTAGTGAGAGAATTGCGATACATATTGCTCCTGTTGGTCATCGGACTCTATGCTTCATGGCAGAGATCCGATATGCATGCGCAAGCAGCAGCTACTTGCCCATCGGCGAGCGAGAGCAGTATGCCGTCTGTATTGCACAACACATTGGAGGACTACGCCAAACGACTGCAACAGCAATATGATTGGACAGATGCGCTCACTTCGTATCAGATAGGCACACGCAGCGAAGATAATCGCTTGCGCACACGCCGTCAGGAACGCGTCTCCTCTTCATGGCAAGTAAGGATAAACATACAGGATTTACATGCCGTATTGCGACACCAAGCGAACAGTATCGCGCACAATATCAATCGGATAGTGGCTATGTCAAGCATAACGCCACTTAGTTTACCAAAAGAACATATATCTTTTCCGTTTCATAGTTTTTGGTAGTATAAAAAGCTTACGCTGAAGAATTATTTCATGATAAGTTACTTCGTGAAAACCACTTTGTGAATAATTATTCGCTCGCGAATGAATATTTACATTGTGAAAATTCAGTGCATTGCAAAAATTATTCATCGTAGATGGCTATTCAGCTCTAAGAGCTAATTATTCATCGAAAGATAATGTTTCATTTTAATTAAATAAACAACAACTATGACTGATTTAACAATGATTCTCCTTGCCTTGGGCATGGTAGCAGTCTTTATGGGTCCTTTCTTTGTGATTAGCGCCATCAAAGACAAAAAAGAAGCTAAACAAAAACAAGAAGAAAACGAAGAGAAATAATTTATATGGGTGCGTCCAATTGGCGCACCCAATTTTTAACAATTATATTAAGAAATCATTAAAATACACACTTGTGGTTGGTCATGTGAATTATTTTTACTAACTTTGCAGGCAAAATCTTACCAACATGGCAAAACAACGCATACTGATAGTAGATGACGAAGAGGATATCTGCATGATCCTCTCCTATTCGTTGCAGAAAGCAGGCTACGAAACACTTGTGGCACACAGTGCCGAGGAAGCACTTACTATCCTCTCGCCTATTGCCAATAACCCATCGCCCATATCCCTCATTCTCCTCGACATCATGATGGACGGCATGTCGGGCCTGGAAATGGCAGAGGTCATTAGGAACAAACAAAATCCTAGAGCGCCCAAGGATGTTGATTTGGGCGCAACGTTGTTGAATAATGTTGTTGATGTTGTTGTTAATGATACTCCACCGATAATCTTTCTCACTGCGCTTGCTGACGAAAGCACTCTCCTTAAAGGTTTTAACCTAGGTGCTGACGACTATATCACCAAACCCTTCCGTGTCCCAGAAGTGATTGCTCGTGTAGGGGCGGTATTGCGTAGGACAGAGGCGAGAAGGCGAGAAGGCAATGAGGTGACAAGGCAAGAGAATAGCGAGAATTGCATCGTTTTCGAGGGAATAGTAGTCAACAAAGCCGATATGTCACTTACCGTAGATGGCGAAAAGGTCGTTATGACACGCAAGGAAATAGAATTGCTTTGTTACCTACTCACCCACCGCGGACAAATCCTCTCACGCGAGCATCTGCTCAATAATGTATGGGATAGCAATGGTTTTGTGATGGAGCGCACAGTGGACGTACATATCACCCACCTCCGCCGTAAACTTGGACAATATAGTAAACACATCAAGACAAAATCGGGTTACGGATACCTATTTGAGAATTAAAAGACATGAACATTTGGATTATCATAGCCATAGGAGTTATTGCTGTTATTGGTACTCTTTACGCTATCTATAAGCATAAGATAAACAAAGCACGTGAGCAACAGCGACTTACGCTAACGCAGAACATATCCCACGAGCTCAAAACACCCGTGGCGAGTATTCGTGGAGCATTGGAAATTATCCTCATGCACCCTGATATGGACGAGGAACAGCGCATGCAGTTTGTGGAACGCGCTTATCAGCAGTCAGGACGCCTTGCAAACTTAGTAGAAGATATAGCCACTATCAACAAACTAGACACGCAGACCGACTTCTACACACGCCTACAATTGGATCTGCATACTATTGTGGAGAATGTGGTGCAAGATTTGTCATTGCGCGCTATGCAAGTAGGAGCAACTATTACGCACAACATACCTAAACACTTGATTATTACAGGAAACTACACACTACTCTACTCTATATTTCATAACATAGTAGATAATGCTATCAACTATGTAGAGAAGGCAAATATCAGTATCCAACTCACCCACCAGGACCCTGCTAATCTTTATTTTAGCATTACTGACAATGGTCAGGGTGTCCCCACTGAAGCGCTAGCACATATCTTTGAACGTTTCTATCGTGTGGACAAGGGACGAAGTAGAAAAGCAGGGGGAACAGGCTTAGGACTATCCATCGTAAAACATGCGGTGATCTTCCATGGAGGAAAAATCACCGCAGTAAATCGAGCGGAAGGTGGATTGGAGTTCCAATTCTCCCTCGCACGTAGGGCTAAGGTGTAGGAAGCAAAAAACAATTTCAATAATTTTATTTTGAAGACAACATAAACAACTTCCGCCCTAATTAACTCTCTTGGGCGGTAAGGATATATTCTATTGTGTAGCATAATTAATGATTTTTTGTATAAATATTTAGATATATTTGCATATATCCTCAAAAAGTAGTACCTTTGCAAGCGAATCCTACGCTGGAGGGAAATATGTCCTACGAAAAGCGTTTCTGTAGGTTCTTTTAGGGTAGGTTTTTTAACATATTTAATAGCGTTTATTGACGCTTTGCATTTGACAATCAGAAAACTTAGCAACTTTTCCACATTAAGGTCAAAATCAAAGTATTCAATAGATGCCTATGGGTATGAATATATCCATACTGCACTTATATTTGGTGTAGTGTGTTTTCATACCAGCGTAGGTTTCCTGTTGTTTATTTGACCTTAAAGGTATGCTAAGACCTCTGATTGTAAATAATCAACGGAGGTCTGCGCTTTTTGCGTATTGATGTGAAAGTCACTTTAAATAAACAATCATATTAACTATTAAAATCAAACAATTATGAGAAGACTATTCTTACTATTTGTGGTTTTAGTTGCCACCACAGCCCTTTGGGCGCACGACTTTGAAGTCAATGGTATTTACTACAACTACCTTGACGAAACCTCCGTAGAAGTTACCTACAAGGGGTCCAATTATGCTGTTTACTCAAACGAATACTCAGGTGAATTAGCCATTCCTGAAATTGTCACCTACAATAGTTTAACTTATAGTGTAACAAGTATCGGAGAGGAGGCTTTTCGCGCTTGCTCTTCCCTGAACTCTGTTACTATTAGCAACAACGTGACAAGTATAGGAAAAAGTGCTTTCAACAGTTGCTCTTCTCTTATATCTTTCACTATTCCAAGTAATATAGTACATATTGGAGAAAGTGCTTTTGAAAATTGTACAAATCTTACCAGTATAGTAATTCCTAATAGTATAACGTCTATTGAAAATTACACATTTAAATCATGTTCTTCTTTGAAAGACATTACAATTCCAAGCACTGTAACAACAATAGGTGTTCAAGCATTGGCATTTACGTTATGGGAGGTGCAACAACCAGATGGAATAGTATACATAAACGATGTTTTATACGAATATAAAGGTGATATGAAACGCAATACAAGTCTTGAAGTGAAACCTGGTACTATAAGTATAAGTCCTCATGCATTTTTTGGTGGTTCCAATCTTGTTGCAATAACGATTCCAAATAGTGTAAAAGGTATTGGAAAATGGGCATTTAAAGATTGTTCAGATTTAACCTCTATTGTTATTCCTGAAGGAATCACACATATTGAAGAAGAAATATTGTCATTATGTTTTTCATTGGAATCTGTTAGTATTCCAGAAGGTGTTAAAAGTATTGGTAATAATGCATTTTATGCTTGTCATGCACTTAAAACCATTACAATACCTAATACCATAGAACATGTTGGAAATAATGCTTTCCATTATTGTGATAATCTTACGGATGTCCATGTTAAAGCTGTTAATGTTCCCAATTTAGGAACGATTGTTTTTAGTTCACAACCTACTTGCCACATTCCTTGTGGTACCCTCGCTGCATACCAAGCATCTAAATGGGCAAAGCAAGTAGGTGAATTTGTGGAAGAATGTGAAGCAGAACAATATACACGTGATGTAACACCTAATCGATATGGTACAATCTGTCTGCCATTTGGCTCAACGGATTTCTCAGGTGCGACATTCTATGAAATCGCATATAAAGCACCATTTATGATTTACTTTGATGAAGTAACAAAATTGGAAGCAGGAAAACCATATATATTCTACGCACACAGCAATAAACTCATTGTAACATCAGATGGCTCACGAGTAAATAATCCTCTCTTTGATAACGGATTATATGGCACTTTCGATGAAATTGTGGCTGCTGCTATCAATATACTAACCAATAATTATATTGTAAATAACAATACCCTCTGTCTGTGTGGAGAATATTGCTCATTGTCAGCAAATCGCGCATACGTAAAATTAGATGAAGTGTCCTCTACCGCTCGTGCATTATCACCAGGGCGCAAACGAGTTAGCATGTCTGTTCAAGGAGAAAATACAACCACAGCCTTGGATAATATATCCGAAGAAACAGAAAGTATTACAATAAAAGAAGGTGTGTACGAAATCCTTGGACGAAAAATGTCACAACCAGCAGGTATGGGTTTCTATATCATAGATGGACAAAAAGTGATTATCTCACAATAATTATAAACAAATCAACAAAATACCGAATAGTTATGCAAAAGAAAACATATCAAACCCCTCAAACGGAGGCAAACGAAGTTACCTTCACAAGTATTCTATGTGCCAGTGGCGAAACACGCACGGGAATGACTGTAACATCTAATCCTGCAAACAACTTGATAGGCGATTAATTCGAGTTGGAAAATACAACAATAGGAGGCATTTGACTTATTCAAATGTCTCCTATTGTTATCTTAACTATACCGCACGAACCCGTCAAGCACCCGTCAAGAACCCGTAATTGGTAGCACGACAATAGTAAATTGGCTATCAACTCATCTCCAACATGCGTTGGATTGGACGGATAGCATCTTTGGCTACTGACTCGTCCACCACAATCTCGTTGCTCTCGTTTAGCAAACAGTCGTACAGTTTTTGCAATGTATTCATTCGCATATACTCGCACTCATTACAACCTCCTCCTTCTGCGGGTACAGGAATAAACGCTACATCGGGACACGCCTTTTGCATCTCATGGAGAATGCCACTCTCCGTAGCCACAATAAACCGTTTCTGCTCGGGATGCTCTTTCGCATAATTAAGCAATGCTTGCGTTGAGCCAATCACATCCGCATGCTGCAACACAACCGCCTTGCACTCTGGGTGCGCCAATACTTTCGTATCAGGATATTGTTGCTTGAGCGACAAGATTGCTTCTACCGAGAAACGTGCATGCACATGGCATCCACCATTCCACAAATCCATCTTGCGCCCCGTCATTGAATTGATATAACCGCCGAGGTTTTGGTCGGGACCAAAGAGAATAGGCTTATCTTCTGGCAACTGCTTGACAATCTTCAGCGCATTGCTACTGGTTACCACCACATCAGTGAGCGCCTTCACAGCCGCACTGGTGTTCACATACGACACTACCAAATGGTCGGGGTGCTCGGCTTTCCACGCTGCCAAGTCCTCCGCTTTGCAACTATCTGCAAGGGAGCAACCTGCCGCAGGTTCGGGAATCAGCACTTTCTTATCTGGACAGAGGATTTTGGCTGTCTCTGCCATAAAGTGCACACCACACATCACGATAATATCCGCATCGGTTTTGGCAGCGACCTGTGCCAAAGCGAGGGAGTCGCCCACGAAGTCAGCCACATCCTGAATCTCAGGACGTTGGTAGTAGTGCGCCATGATGATGGCGTTCTTCTCTGTACAAAGGCGACGTATTTCTTCTACTATATTCATTGTTTAAAAGTTCAGGAGTTTAGAAGTTTAGGGATTGACCTAAGGTATTGTAATATACTCCGTTATACTCAATCAAGAGTTGTCCATCGCGAAGAATCTTATTGCCTAGTTGCTGTGGCTGTTGCACCTCAATTAGGTCAGTAGTAGAACCACCAGAGGTAACATAATTAGAGTAGGAATATGAAGCACCACCCTCTAAATTCATAGTCGCTTTTGCTATAGCAGGGCCATTAGCATCCGTATTATCCGTACTGCTAAAGCGTATTTTTCCTTCGCCTGTGAGAGTAGAAGATGGACTCCATGTTTTATCTTTCAAATTCTTATCTACTGCATCTACCGTACCTAACTTCTGTCCGTTGCATGTAATATCTATGATATTGTACGAGGTACCACCGTATGTACGTACATTGAGCGTAATGGATTGTAATTTGCTCAAATCAACAATAGGAGATTCAATATATGCTCCCGTAGTAAGTATCCAATATTTATTAGTAAACGAAGTTCCACTCACGGTCCAACCAGATGTTTGATTTTGTGCAAAAACGAGGGTCTCAGATTGGCTAGTACCTGACTCCGTAAGAGTTGCGAACACAGCATTATAAACCACATTGTGCCCCACGGTAGGAGCTTCGGAAACATCAGAAAAGAGATCAGCAGGTACTTCGTCTTGTGGTGTAGTAATAACTTCTTCGCTCCACCCTACGAACTGATTACTCTCTGCAAATGGTGAAGCAGGAGCTGTAGGCAGTTTGGTCACCTTGCTACCTGCAGCAAGAGTAGTAGTAGGATTACCTGCGGTATATTCCTCGCCATTCACCATCCATGTCACTTGGCATGCCGCATTGCAAGCACCATAGAGCTTCACTGTGAGTGTTTCTGCACCCTCAGAAGCAATTTGCAGAACGCCACTATGTTGTCCTTCCTCAGTTGGAACGTAGGTAAGAATCACGTTGTTCTTGGTAATTGAGCTATTTGCCTCAGCAATAGTAAGCGAAGAGCATGAAGCCTCAAACATATCTGCATCCTCACCAGAAATAGTGAGGGTAACATCAGATGTCAAGTACATACCAGTCACCTTGATGCCATAGGAAGACTCCTCATCCACCATTACGCTTGGAAAATTCACCGTAGTAGCACTTACACTCAAAATAGGTGTGCGGACCACATCACCACGACTACCATCACTTTCACCAGGAACAAAATCAGGATCACTGGAGGACATCAACTCATCCAAGACCATTGTCTCATTCTTCTTTTCACCCCAAATATATTCCGCCAAATAGGGATAATCAATAAATGGGTTACGGTTTTTCTGGTGCTTATACACCGCATTATTACGGTCTATCTCCTTCTGAGAAACAGGATCTTGGCGATGCCACTTGAGGAAAAGATTGATAGCATATGTCGTTAAACCCGTAGTACTATTAGAATAAGTAAATACGACTTTACCATTTTCACTTTTATTGAAATTTTTATCTAAATAACGTGCTACCATATAGAAGTATGTACGCGCAAAATCACCTTTGTACTGATCTACTGGCTCAAACACTTTGCCCGAGTAACCAGAGAAATTACTAGTTCCTAAGTATCCCAACGCCTTGGAATCACCATCAATATACGAACGATTAGATGTCTCACCATAGGGATAATTGCTACGGAAATTATTTACACGCGCATCGGTAGGATACACATGAAACAGGTCGCTCTTCATTGGTGAAGCTTCGCCAAACCACGATTGAGGCACAGAGTGTTCCTTATTCCATACATCGCAAATACGACTTTGCGAACCACCATCATCATTAATCGTAAATTTGCAGGTAGAATACATATCCCATATATATCCGTCAGCTGTTAAATCGGTATCATCATAATAATTCTCTAAACTACTATATGACAATGTTGTATGCCCATCAATACAACCATGCAAAGCAGAGAGCAAGGCAGTACTTTTCTTGTTATCTGCTGCAGAATAGTATCCAGAAGGAATAGCAGCATACATTGTTACGTTTGTCAGAAGAACCAAAGATAGAATAAAAGTAGTAATTCGTTTCATGTTTTTACGATTTTTTAAATTAGCGTGCAAAGTTACGCTTTTTTTTGCAAGTGAACAAATATTTTTGATAAAAACACAAAAAAAACGCCCTTGCAATTTGATTTGCAAGGGTGGTATATGGTTATAAGGGATATTTTATCTGCCCAACTGTCGTTCAATAGTAGCTACTTCTTGTCGCAATACCGCATCATAGGTCATTTGTGCCTCTATCGTATTGAGTGAGTGCGCTACAGTAGCATGGTCACGGTGGACATATTTTCCAATTTCAGCCAAGGAACTATCCGTAAATTTCTTTACCAAATACATGACAATATTACGTGCTTTGACAGCATCTCGTTGGCGAGTACGTGCTACAATAACCTGTTCGGATATATTCATCGCATGGCATACTGCAGCAATGATGTCAGCAGGCAAGTAGGTCTTTGGATGCAGTTGAACCAAGCGCCCTACCACCGTTTCTGTCAACGCCATATTGATAGGATTATCGGTCAGTGTAGAATAAGCCAATAGACTTGCTAACACACCTTCCAAATCGCGTACATTTTCCGATACATTGGATGCTATGTATTCTACAATATCCTCACTCAACTTGATGCCATCCTTCTTGATATGGTACGCAAGAATATCTCGGCGAAGTGGATAATCTGGACGGGTTATCTCGGCTGCCAAACCCCATTTGAAACGCGATAAGAGGCGATCTTGTATGCCTTGTAACTCCATCGGACTGCGGTCGGAAGTGAGAATCAATTGTTTGTGGCTCTGTTGCAAATGGTTAAATATCTGGAAGAACGTATCCTGCGTACCCTTCAAATCAGAGAAATACTGGATGTCATCCACAATCAACACATCAACTGACTGATAGAACATCAAAAAATCAGGCACTTGATTATGACTCACTGCATCTTGGAACTGCAATTTGAAGGTATTAGCTGCTACATACAATACACGAGCATCAGGATTAAGACGCTCAACCTCATTACCGATAGCATACGCCAAGTGCGTCTTGCCTACGCCACTGCCACCAAAGAGGAATAGTGGATTAAAAAGCGTCTTACCTGGATTCTTGGCAATCTCTATCGCCGCAGCACGCGCCAACTTATTCGGTTCACCTTTGATGAAGTTATCGAATGTATATTGCGTATTTAATTGGCTATCCCACGCATTATCTACTTCTTGCTGAGGAATATACGCTTCAGCACGTGAGCGCGCTATAGGTTCACGCAGTGGCTCACTGGGCACATCAATGACACCACCAGCTACCATAATACGATATTCCAACTGGATAGATGGTCCAAACACCCTTCTCAGTACACGCGAGAGTAAATCCAAATAATTGTCCTCAATATACTCTACGATAAACTGACTCTTCACTTGCAAAACCAACACATCGTTCTCACATTGCAATGCCACTACAGGCGCAAACCATGTCTGGTATGCACTCTGCGAAAGATTGTCGCGCAGAATCTGCTGGCATTGTGCCCACAATATGTTAAGATTTTGTTTCAAGGCTGTTATAAATAATGTTAAAAAAGGCGTAAAAAAAAGCGACTTCTACCCGAAATCGAGTGCAAAGGTACTGCTTTTTTTTGAACTGACCAAATTATCGTTTATTGGCATTAAATCGTCAGTCCTATATTCCTCAAAATTTCAGTCAGTTATAGCGAAACAACTGATTTACTATGATTTACAAAAGTTATCAACACATAAGTTACTGAAACTCATAACTCAAAGCATTTTTGTTCCACATATTGTTGTTTCACAATAAACTCCCTAATTGCACTATTTACAGGCAGTTAGGGAGTTTTTTACTATTTTCGTAAATTAGACGTTCGAAAATTTACTATTTCTTGGGTAATTTCTTCTGTACGAACGGACGTGCCTTGATGGACATCACTATAGTATCTATATTCGTGATAGCAGCGTCGAGATTTTGGAGTGTAGCGTTAAGATTGTCATGTAGTTGAGTATCGTTGAGCAGCAAGCCCAGCGTACCATTTTCTGACTGTAGAGTGTGGTTCAACATGTTAATTGTATAATCCAATGATGTGATGACATGTTGAATATCTGCGGTTTGTACATCTGCTACAATCTCTTGCAAACTAACGAGGGTAGTATCCACCTGCTTGATGATGGCAGGAAGTTGGTGATGGGTCAGTTTGCGAATGTCCTTGCTACTAACGGTCAGGTCGTTCGTAATATGCTCCACGTTTTGCAAGGTAGCACGCAGACTTCCTTGCTCCATTTCGTTGTTCAACGTAGCGAGCAGGTTGTTTGCTTCGGTCAAAATGCTGTCCAATTGTGCCAACAAACCCGTTTGCAGGTTATCCATGAGTCCAGGGACAATCTGTGTAGGTAACGTATCGCCATTCTGGTAAGGCATTGCGCGGTTCATAAGGGGTGGTAATTGTAGTTCTATGGCTCCACCACCCAGCATACCGTCAGCCACCAACGCCATCTGCGTGCCACGAGACAATTCGATGGTCTTATCAATAGAAACAACCACGGTAAAAGCTGGGGACTGCTTGAAGTCATATTGGATACTCTCCACCAAGCCCACTTGATACCCTTTTATGTAAACAGGTGCCTGTGCAGTAAGGCCATTGACACGATCAAAGGTACCGACATACACCTTTGTGGGGGAGAAAATATTGACGCCTTTGAGGAAATTAAACCCAAAATACAAAATACCAAGGCACACAATAGCCAAGATACCTACTTTCAGTTCTCTGGAGTACTTCATCATTTTTTATAATATTTTTCGAATGCATCAAAGATGCCATTTACAATTCCCGTTTTACCTTCTGAACTAGCAAGCCATTTCTCTTCTTCGGCATTGCTCAAAAATCCCATCTCTACCAATACGCTGGGACACGCAGACTTGAGTAGTACCCAAAATGCAGCTTGACGCACTCCGCGGTTGGCACGTTGTAGAGTACCTACAAACTGGTCTTGAACCAATTCCGCAAAAATCAAACTATTATCCATATACTGGTTTTGCATGAGTTCGAAAAGTATGTAACTCTCTACCGAATTGGGATCAAATCCCTGATAAACAGTCTGATCTTCCTCCAACTTCATCACCGCATTCTCACGCATAGCAACATCCAGATTATCCTCCATACGTTCGGTACCTAAAATGAAGGTCTCTGCTCCGCGCGCATTACGATTCTCGGCTGCATTGGTGTGGATACTGATGAAGAGGTCTGCATGGTTCTTATTGGCTATATCAGCACGTTGCTGCAAGGGCAAGAAAATATCCGTATCACGGGTTAAAACCACTTTTACTTCGGGATATGTCTCACGTATCTTCACTGCCAATTGTTTGGCTACTGCCAAGTTGAGATTCTTCTCCTGTACTTTCATTTTTAGACCTATCGCTCCAGCATCGTGTCCGCCATGTCCTGCATCAATCACTACGGTGAAAGACATGAGTGTAAACGCCAATACCAGTAGGAGTAGCGAGCGACCTATTTGAGTTGGTTGATTATTAGGCATACGCATTTATAACTATTTTAACACAAAAATCGTGCAAAGTTACAACTTTTTTGGCAAATATACAAACTTTTGGCAAAAAATCGTCTTTTTCGCTAGTTCTCTTGCAAATATGTAAAAAAAGTAGTACCTTTGCGGGTCAATTTGCGTTTTTATAGATAAAAACAGAAACGAGCTATGGTTGCAAGCGATTTCACACCTGCTGAAGAACAATTATTAGAGAACGAATTTCAGGCTCTGTTAGCGGACTACGCACGTACGAACCACCGCCAAAAGGTGGAGCTGATTACTCGTGCTTACCATTTGGCCAAGCAAGCTCACGGCGGTGTCCGCCGTCTGTCGGGCGAGCCATATATGATGCACCCATTATCGGTGGCGCGCATTGTAGTCAAGGAGATAGGATTGGGTAGCACTAGCATTTGTGCGGCATTGTTGCACGATGTAGTGGAAGATACCGAATATACAGCGGAGGATATTGAGCACCAATTTGGTCCGAAGATAGCCAGTATCGTTGTCGGTTTGACTAAAATTTCGGGGGGAGTATTTGTAGATCAAGCCGTTAAGCAGGCAGAGAATGTGCGTAAGTTGTTACTGACGATGTCGGATGATATTCGTGTGATGCTCATCAAATTGGCAGACCGCTTACACAATATGCGTACTTTGGCGGCACAGCGCCCTGAGAAACAACGCAAGATAGCCATTGAGACACAGTACATCTATGCACCGATGGCGCACCGATTAGGACTCTTCCCTATTAAAACAGAATTGGAGAACCTGAGTTTCAAATACGAACATCCAGACCTTTACACAGAGATAGAATCCAAGTTGCAAGCAGTCAAAGAGGTACAAAAGGAGAATTTTGAGGAGTTTGCAGCGCCTATCCGCAAGCATTTGACCATGATGGGCTATGAGTTTAAGTTATATGCCCGCACCAAATCGGTCTATTCGATTTATAAGAAGATGGTCACAAAAGGAGTTCCGTTTGAACAGGTGTACGATTTATTGGCAGCGCGTATCGTATTTGAACCGAACTTCCAGTTCTCTGAGAAGGATCAATGTTGGATGATTTATTCGGCCATTACGGAGATCTATCGCCCTCACCCTGAGCGTATCCGCGATTGGATATCCACGCCTAAGGCCAATGGTTATGAGGCGTTGCATGTGACAGTGATGGGCAATCACGGTCAGTGGATAGAGGTGCAGATTCGTACCAATCGTATGCACGAACTAGCGGAGCATGGCTTGGCAGCCCATTGGCGATATAAGGCCGGTGGTGAGAGTGAGCACGAGTTGGATAGATGGCTGCGCGACATCAAAGAGGTATTGGCGAACCCCGATCCTGATGCAATGGCGTTCTTGGATACCTTTAAACTTAACCTCTACCGCCACGAGGTCTTTGTGTTTACGCCACGAGGAGAGATTCGCACTTTGGCACAAGGAGCGACTGTATTGGACTTCGCTTACCAACTGCATACCCAACTGGGCGAACACTGTATAGGTGCCAATGTCAATCGCACCACGCGCACTATCGGATACATATTGCAGAGTGGCGATCAAGTGGAGATATTGACATCTGACAAGCAGAAACCTGAACCAGAATGGCTAAATATTGTTGTCACTGCAAAAGCGAAAGATAACCTAAAAAAATACTTCCGCAAACAAGATGGACATGCGGGATACGACAAACAACTGGATAGTACCGTAGCCAAAGTAGTTAACCTCTATATCAAAGGTAACGATACCATGGGCGTAATGATGCGTATCCTGCAAGTGATGAGCGATGAGTATCGTATCAATTTCAGCGACCTGCATGTGACATCAGATGGCAACAACTTCACTTGCGAGATCGAAGCTAAGTTATTCGACATGGACAAACTGGGCAAAATGTGTATGAAGTTGCGCAAGATTGGCGGTATCAACACTGTGAACGTTACCAAGATTGATGGCGTAGAGATGCAATGTGACTGCGCATCACTGACGTATGAATAACAATAACAACAAATAACTTAACGACAATGAAAAAATTATTTAGTATTGTAGCAACATTGTTTTTTGCAGTGGCTGCAATGGGACAAACCCCAGTAATCACCTTTGAGAAAACCACCCATGACTTCGGTAAAATTAACGAAGCGGACGGTCGTGTTACCACCGTCTTCAACTTCAAGAACGAAGGTATGACCCCATTGGTATTGAGCAATGTACGCGCTAGTTGTGGATGTACCACACCTAAATGGACTCGCGAACCAATTGAGCCAGGTCAAACAGGCGAAATCACCGTTACGTACAATCCTAATGGCCGCCCAGGTCGTTTCCAGAAAACAGTCACAGTGACTAGCAATGCGAACGAGCCTACCACCAAGTTGTATATCAAGGGTGAGGTGATTCCTAAACCAACTAAACCAGTAGATCAATACCCTGTTAAAATGGGTGAACTGAGTTTGAAGAGCAAAAACCTCAATTTTGGTGCACTAGTTCAAGGTAGCAACAAGATGCTTGAGATAGAGTATGCCAATCAAACTGAACAAGCAATTGAGGTAGCTGTATATGTTGCCGGTGCTGAGTATATCAAACCCAATGTTACCCTCCCAAAGGTAGAACCTCAACAAACAGGTAAGTTACAGTTCGCCTTGCAGAGTGCAGAGAGCGGGTTGTATGGGCCAGTGACTGCCAAAGCATACGTATTGGTGAATGGCAAACGTGATCTCTCCAAGACCTACGAGATTGCCCTTTCTGCCAATATCAAGGAAGACTTCTCACAACTCACCGTGGAGCAACGCCAACAAGCACCTATTGCCGAAGTAGCGCGCGACATCAATCTTGGTACAGTTACCAAAGGCAAGAAAATGAGTGCTAAAATTTCGCTGACGAATGCGGGTATCAATCCATTGTTGGTTCGTCGCGTAGTTATGAACGATGAGCACGTGCACTTTGTCACTCCTAAGTCTATCAAAGCTGGTCGCAAAGCGGATATCAAAGTAGAGATTGATGCAACAACTGCTACCGCAGCACAATACACACGTATCATGACCTTGATTACCAACGATCCTAATACTCCAGTCATCAATATCAAACTAAACTGGGTAGTGGAGTGATTGTTTATAGTTTAGAGTTAAAAAAATTAACGTTTTAAGGCGAGGATAAATGCAACATCCAGAAAACAGCAGTGAATACAAAGGTCTAACGGTAAACGCTGGTGTAGAGAACCTACCTAGCGTGAATCCGTATGCCACTTTCCGTCGTCGCAAACCTACTCTTACAGCCGATGAGTATGTGGAGGGAATCTTGCGAGGTGACATGCGTTTGCTAAGTCAGGCAGTAACACTCATTGAGAGCAATCTGCCCAGCGACCAAGCTATTGCTCAACAAGTCATTGAGCGCTGTCTGCCATACGCGGGCAATGCTGTGCGCTTAGGCATCACAGGTGTACCAGGCGCAGGTAAGTCCACTTTTATTGAGGCATTGGGTACCCTACTCTGCCATCAGGGCAAACACCTTGCTGTACTAGCTATTGACCCATCGTCGGAGCGCAGTAAAGGCAGTATCTTGGGCGACAAGACACGTATGAATCAGCTCTCCGTGGAGGCGAATGCATTCATACGTCCTAGTCCATCAGCAGGTAGTTTAGGTGGTGTAGCGCGCAAGACACGCGAGACGATTGTGTTGTGCGAAGCTGCTGGTTTCGACACGATTATTGTTGAGACAGTAGGTGTAGGACAATCCGAGACCGCAGCACACTCCATGGTGGATTTCTTCCTTTTGTTGCAAGTCACAGGTACGGGCGATGAGTTGCAAGGTATCAAACGTGGTATCATGGAGATGGCAGACGGTATTGCTATCAACAAGTGCGATGGTAGCAATGTGGAGCGCGCAGAGGCTGCACGCGTTAGTTTCAAGAACGCTTTGGCACTATTCCCTCCTACTGAGTCGGGTTGGAAACCTTACGCGCTTACATGTTCCGCAGTAGAAGGAAATGGCATACAAGAAGTGTGGAATATGGTTGAGGATTATATAAGGTTCGCGCGCGAGAACGGATACCTTGACCACCTGCGTACCCAACAAGCCAAGTACTGGATGTACGAAACCATCAATCAGAACCTGCTGGATAGTTTCTATAAGTCCGAGGCGATGGAGCAACTTATCGCACAAACCGAACAACGCGTACTCAACAATGAAATCAGCAGTTTTACTGCTGCATACGATCTTCTGAAAGAATATGGCAACAACAAGCAATAATAATCGCAAAAGAACTACTGCTGTCCCCAAGGTTGGGGCTAATGAGATGGGCAAACTACCGCCACAGGCTCCTGAGTTGGAAGAGTCTGTGTTGGGTGCGCTGATGATTGAGAAAGATGCATACGCTACAATAGCAGATTTGCTACGTCCAGAGTCGTTTTATGCGGATAGCAATGCTTGTATTTTCGAGGCTATACGTGCGTTGGCTGCCAAAGATGCACCTATTGATCTCTTATCTGTGGTGGAGCAACTCAAGTCGCAAGGCAACTTGGAGAAGGCAGGCGGTGTGGTACGTCTCAGCGAGCTTACTCGTCGCGTAGCATCAGCAGCTCACTTGCGCTATCATGCGCAGATTGTGGCTCAGAAAGCTACTGCGCGTGATCTTATCTCGGTAGCATGTCAGATTGAGGAGAAAGGCTACGATGAGACACAGGACGTAGATGTACTATTGCATGAGGCGGAAGGAAGTATTTTTGAAATATCGCAACGTGCTCAGAAGCGTGATGTCACGCAGATTGACCCTGTTATAGAGGAGGCATTTGAGCGCATGCGCAAAGCAGCGAAGAACGAGGGCAATATATCTGGTGTCCCCAGCGGTATTACCGAATTGGATAAGATCACTTCGGGTTGGCAAAAGTCTGACTTGATTATTATCGCTGCCCGTCCTGCGATGGGTAAGACGGCGTTCGTGTTGTCTATGGCCAAGAATATCGCTGTAAATTTCAAACGTCCTGTCGCGATGTTCTCGTTGGAGATGTCCAATGTGCAGTTGGTTAACCGTTTGATTATGAATGTCTGCGAGATCGAAGGTGATAAGATTAAGAACGGCCGTCTCACGAAGCAGGAATGGAATAAGATGGAGAACAAGATCAATGAGCTCATGGGTGCTCCCATCTATATTGACGACACACCTGGTTTGAGTATTTTTGAGTTACAGAGTAAGGCGCGTAAACTTGTGCGTGAGAAAAAGGTAGAGCTTATCATCATTGACTACTTGCAGTTGATGAATGCCAATGGTGCTAATTTCGGTAGTCGTGAGCAAGAGGTGAGTATCATCTCTCGCCGATTGAAATGGATTGCCAAGGAGTTGGATATACCTGTGATAGCATTGAGTCAGCTTAACCGTAACGTAGAAAAACGTGATTCTAGCAATAGCAATGTAGAGGGTAAGAAACCACAACTCTCTGACTTGCGTGAGTCGGGTGCCATTGAGCAAGATGCGGATATGGTATGTTTTATCCACCGTCCTGAGTACTACCGTATTTATAATGATGATAAGACGGGTAAGGACTTGCGCGGTTTGGGTCAGATTATTGTGGCTAAGCACCGTAATGGTGCCACCGACGAGGTGTGGATGCGTTTTATTGGCAAGTATGCTAAGTTCCAAAATGAGAATGAGGGTTTTGATGAGAATATCTACGATACGCCTGCGCCTCAACCTGCGACGACATTCCAAAGCCGTATGAATAGTTCTTCCGATCCACAAGGCGCACAATTAGATGACGATATTGCACCATTCTAAACCACGCAACATACACTGTTAAGGTCACTTCCTAATTGGAGTGACCTTAACTTTTTTTAACACACAAAATCACCCTCGTTTTATCCCGAAGATACCCCGAAGATACCCCGAAGATAGGACGAAGAAAATCGCACAAAAATTAACATATTTTAATACTTTTAACTTCCACACTACCACACTACCACATATTTTTATGAGTGAATTTCTTCTCCATAATGCCAAATAAGGCAAATGGACTTTGACTGAAAATGGCAAAAATTTAAGGGGAAGGGGGCAATAGGGGATAGGGTTATAATTATATATATTATATATATTTTATATATATAATATATTAATTATTTTGGCGAAAATCGACTTTTTTCGAAAAACGTTCGACACTTTTTTTTATGTGGTAGTGTGGTAGTGTGGAAGTAGCAAAAAAACATGCCGAATTGTTAAAATTAATTAAATTTCGTTTTGCACACAAAAAAGACAACTTTTAGGGAGCAATAAGAACGTTCAAACAAGTTTTTGCTAATAAAAACACGGAAAATACGCTAAAGTGTTGCGTATGTCAAAAAAAAGTAGTAACTTTGCACCCTAATTCTTTGAATTAGGCAAAACCCTATACGAAATTAAAAATAACAAACATAATGAAACGAACAGAAATTATTAACGCCCTGCAACTCGCAGGAGAAGGACAACTCATCAACGTGCGTGGATGGGTACGTAGCCGTCGTGGCAACAAGAATGTTAGTTTTATCGCACTCAACGACGGTTCTACCATCAAAAATATCCAAATCGTAGTGGACTTGGCTAACTTCCCTGAGGAGAGCCTCAAACCAGTTACCACTGGCTCATGTATCTCAGCCACGGGTCACCTCGTTGCCAGCCAAGGTAGCGGACAAGCCGTAGAGATTCAACTCACCGAACTCGAAGTATATGGCACAGCCGACCCAGAACAATACCCATTGCAGAAGAAAGGTCTGAGCATGGAGTACCTGCGCACTATCGCACACCTCCGCCCACGTACCAACACCTTCGGCGCGGTATTCCGCATCCGCCACAACATGGCTATGGCTATCCACAACTATTTCCACGAGCACGGTTTCTTCTACTTCCACACCCCTATTATCACAGCCAGTGACTGCGAGGGTGCAGGACAAATGTTCCAAGTGACCACCAAGAACCTCTACAACCTCAAGAAAGACGAGGAGGGCAAGATTGATTACTCCGATGATTTCTTTGGCAAGCAAACCTCGCTCACCGTTTCTGGTCAATTGGAGGGCGAGTTGGCTGCTATGGCACTCGGCAAGATCTATACTTTCGGTCCTACATTCCGCGCTGAGAACAGTAATACCCCACGCCACTTGGCTGAGTTTTGGATGATTGAACCAGAAGTTGCCTTTATCCAAAAAGACGAACTGATGGATCTCGAAGAGGACTTTATCAAATACTGCGTTCGTTGGGCATTGGAGCACTGCCAAGATGACCTGCAATTCCTCAACCAGTTTGTGGATAAGGGACTCATCGAGCGATTGGAGTCTGTGGTAAAGACCGACTTTATCCGCTTGACTTATACCGAGGGTATTGAGATTCTTCAAGAAGCTATTAAGAATGGTAAGAAGTTTGAGTTTCCATGCACCTGGGGCGAGGATTTGGCTTCTGAGCACGAGCGCTACTTAGTGGAGGAGCACTTTGGCAAACCAGTCATTATGTCTGACTATCCAAAGGATATTAAAGCCTTCTATATGAAGATTAACGAGGACGACCGCACCGTACAAGGTACCGATGTACTTTTCCCACAAATTGGTGAGATTATTGGTGGTAGTGTACGTGAGGAAAGTCTTGACAAACTCAACGCAGAGATTGAACGCCGCGATATCCCTATGAAAGATATGTGGTGGTACTTGGATACTCGCCGCTTTGGCGCCGCGCCACATGCAGGCTTCGGTTTGGGCTTTGAGCGACTGATGCTCTTCGTGACAGGTATGCAAAATATCCGCGACGTGATTCCATTCCCACGTACACCTAAAACAGCCGAGTTCTAATCTACAAAAAAGACCAATTAGACACGATATGAAACGAATAATGCTAATCGTGTTGGCATGCATGGCATTCTCTATTGCCTCGCAAGCACAAACACAACCCAATGACCTGCAAGTGGGTGATAGCGTCATGGTTAATCCAGACAGCACACACTACATGACAGGCGAGAAAATTTCTTCATGGGTATATACCGTGAAGCATGCTATTGAGCAGATAGAGTCTGCATTCCACCCAGATGGAGTGTTGCTGAAAGGCATCAAATCATGGGTACACCGCAATGCTATTCTTAGTGACAAACGCCCTGCGGCTCACACCCAAGAAGTAGTAGCTACCGAACCTACTTCAACCATCTCTGACAAAGTCAAAAGCCAACCTGTGCAAACAGACATGGTAGATATTGAGGAGCAAACGGCACAGAAAGCAACCGTGCAAGAGCCTGCCACGCAAGTTGCCCAAGGCACAAACCTACCTACTCGTTTGGTCGGTCGCGTGGTATCATCAGACAACCGCGCAATTGCCAATGCTACTATCACGTTGGCTAATCAGGGTATCACTACCACGACCAATGCCGATGGTGAGTTTACATTGACCTATTTGGATCCTACCGACGAGGAAGTGATCTTGGAGGCTAATGGATATATCTCTGATATTCAACTTATTCAATTGGAGAATGGTCAACTCAACAACATGGGTGATATTCTGTTGCAGACCGATTTTGTACGCGAGGCACAAGATGAGGTACTGCTTAACATAGCAGAGATAGACATGAATGATGACGAAGGTAGAAGTCAATCTATGTCCTCCGCCACTAGTGCTAGTCAAGATGTGTTCAACTCCACCATCTCATACGCATGGTCCAACGCTCGCTATCGCGGTCGCGGTTACGATCAGACATACGAGCAAAACTATATTGAAGGTATCTCCTTCAACGCTGCCGAGCGCGGACAGTTTAACTTCTCTGCTATGGGTGGTTTGAATGATGCTACACGCTATCGCGAAGTAGTAGAAGGTATCGAAGCCAATAACTTCACCTTTGGTTCGTTGGGCTTGTCCACCAACTACCTGCAATCCGCAAGCAACTACGCACAAGGTTGGAAAGTGGGCGTAGCAGGCACCAACCGCAATTACAAGGGTGCCGCTCGCGCTACCTATTCCAGCGGAGTGATGTCCAACGGTTGGGCGTTTGCAGCACAATTGGCATGGCGCTACTCACCATACATTGACGTGAAAGGGGAGATTGGCGAAGGTATCAGTTATAGTTCAGTAGGTTACTTCCTGACCGCTGAAAAGCAATGGGGTAAAGACAAACGCTTATCGCTCATTACTTTTGGTGCACCTACTCGCCGTGGTCAGTCATCGGCTCTCACCCAAGAGACCTTTGACCTCACCAACCAATACAACAAATCTGCATGGGGTCATAACAACTACAACCCATATTGGGGTTATCAAGATGGCAAGGTGCGTAACTCTCGCATTGTACACAGTTATGACCCAACAGCTATCGTGAGCTTCGATTGGCAGATTAACGAGGATAACTTCCTGAAAGCAGGTGTGGGTTACCACTACTCTATGTACTCTAATTCAGCCCTGACTTTCTATAATGCTCCCGACCCACGTCCTGACTACTACCGTAACTTGCCATCCGCTCTTTGGGACGGACAAGTGGACAAAGATGGCTACTTCATCGGTAAGGATATGAACGGTAAGCCTTTAGGTGCAGTCACCGACGGCGGATATATCAAATATCCATTAGAGTATAACGGTCAGTCGGTAGGTCACTCCATTAACCTAGACACTTACGCTCAACTCACCGACCTTTGGACAAGCCGTGATGACGATGCTACTCAAATCAATTGGGATGCTCTCTACGCCGCTAACTACGCCAATAATGCTAGCGACATAGCCAATGGCACCGCGACTTCAGCACGCTATATCGTAGAACGTCGCCACAACGATATTCAAGAGGCTATGATCAACCTCAACTACCGCAATACTTCGGTGAAACACCTGACTATAACCGCAGGTTTAGAGGCTAAAGCCAGCCAAGGTATCCACTATAAGACCGTGGATGACTTATTGGGCGGTAATCAGTGGATAGATGTGGATCCATTTGCGGAACGCGATATCAAAGAGCTTGCTACCAATATCGGTTTGACCCAAGCTGATATCGCCAATGTGAAGCAAAATGACTTGCGCAACCCTAATACAAAAGTCGCCGACCACGGCCGCTTCGGATATGACTATCGCATCAATATGATGAATGCGAAGTTGTGGGCACAAAACGAATGGAGTTGGAATAGTTTGGATTTGTACTACGGTTTGCAATTCACTTATTCTTCTATGCAACGTACCACCGACATGCTCAATGGTCGCGCATGGTACTTGGCTCGTTTGGGCGAAGCCAACAACCACCACTACTATTACTTGGCAGATGCTGCTGACGATGTATTAGCAGCAGGCGACGATTTCTCGCAACTGCCAACTCGTTTGGTAGGTTATGCTCACCACTTCGTTGATCCAGCCGTAAAAGCAGGTCTATCTTATAAGATTGACGGTCGCAACCTGCTGAAAGTGAATGCTATGGCAGAGACCAAAGCGCCATTGGCGCGCGATGCTTATATCTCTCCTCGCGTACACGATCGCGCTACGGAGAGCATCTATCGCCACGACTATGCACGCTACTATGCACAGCAATATGGTACCTCATGGCTCAGCGAATACTTTGGTGCCAGCCAAAAGGTAGCAGGTGGTGATGTGACTTATTCATTTAACTACCCTCTTGTTCGCGGTCGCGTGACAGGATTCTTCACCCAGTTCTGGAACGGTACAGAGCTCAATGGCTACTACGACGATGAGGCACGTACCTTTGTGAATCAATCATTGACGGGTATCAACCGTCGCCACATGGGTGTAGAAGCTGCTGCCTCTGTGAAAATGGGTCTGTACTTCACTTTGACTGGCGTATTAGGCATAGGCGACTATCGCTATACCAGCAACGCACTTGCTATCACCTCTGCGGAGAACGGTATGGCATTGGCAGAGAACGCGCAAGGACCTATCTACGAGTTGCGCGATAGCGTACTGCTGAAAGGATTGCATGTGGCTACTGGTCCACAACTGAACAGCAGTTTGAAACTCAGTTTCTTCCACCCTAAGATGTGGTTCGCAGATATTACGGTAAGCTACTTCGATTGGAACTATTTGGATTATGCACCTGCACGTCGTATGAAAGGTCTATTCACAGGCACTCGCGCTGACGGCAGCGTAGTGAACGGTTGGTATGGTGACACCTATACCGATGCTATTGAGAAAGTAGATGGACAAGTAGTATATGACCAATACGGTGTACCAGCATTGAAGTATCCATACAATCTACTCTCTGACCAAGAGTCGCTCACTGCTACCAATCCATACCATCGTTTCTTAGTGGATATGAGTATCGGTAAACTGATTTACCTCAAGAACCGTCAGTCTATCTCCATCAACTTGACTGTAAACAACTTGCTCAACAATACCCACTTCAAGACAGGTGGCTATCAGCAAGCACGTTTGCCACGCCAAACACGTCAGGGTGTGGACGATAGTGAGAACTCTGTAATCAGTCCTAACGTGTGGAAATTCCCTGCTAAGTACTACTACGCGTGGGGAACCAATTTCTATCTCAATATCCAATATAAATTCTAAGCAATATGAAAACAATGAAATTCATCATTCATAATCCCAAATTCATTATTGCCACTATCCTTGTGGCGATGTGCGCTGCATGTACACCTCCTGCCGTGGATGAGAGTAAGCTATTCCTCACCAACGAGCAAGCCGAAGAAGTGATTGCTCAGGGAACACTGCTCACCTTGCAACAATTCAAGGATTCGTTTATGAGCGAGAAGGGAAACTACCTCAGCGACACCACACTCTATCGTACCCGTGCGACTAAAGATGGCAAGAACTACCTCTTCTCTATTGACACTATTCCCGTTTCTGCCACACCTATATATATACGCGGGCGCGTAACTACCGATGACTATGCAGGAAACTTCTACAAAGCGATGTGTATTCAGCAAATAGTAGATGGAGAGCAACAAGCGCTGCGCCTATCTATTGATGCAGGTTCGGTAGGCGGTCTGTATCAGTTGGGACAAGAGATTTTGATTCGCGTGGACGGTTTGGCTATTGGTCGCTATGCTAATCAGCCACAACTCTGTTTGCCATCCTACAACAACAATATCTACGCCAACAATGCCGAGCAAAAGATAGGTTGGGCACCAGGTCGTATTCCAATCGCTATTTTCAGAGCGCGCACCCAATGTATTGGCAAACCGGATGTGAGTCAATTGATATATGATGAGTATGAGATCAAGGAGTTCACTTCCGTGCTCAACCTGCAAGAAACCCGCAAATGGGATGCCAAATTAGTGCGTATCAAAAACGTGCACTATACAGGTGAGTATTATGAGTCAAACGGTACAGTATCCAAATGCTCTACTGGCAATCCAGAGAACGATGGCAACGCCAATGTCTTTGCTCCAACAACCAATAATATCGGATACCCTCAAGGACGTATCATAGCAGATGCCAAAGGCAATAAGACCGTCATCTCGTCATCAGAATATGCTAAATTCGCATATTTCTATTTGCCTGGTGCAGACAAAAACGGTATTGCTAATTGTCCTAAATATGTTGGCGATGTGGTAGGTATCTTAGGTTACTACAACGATAATGCTCGCTACGATCCAGCAGCAGACGATTGGGCTATCAGTATCCGTTCATTGGACGACTTGCAACTATTTGATGCCGATGGCAACCTTTGGCCACGCATTGAGTACACCAAATAAGATAGTGCATCATTGATTGTCAAATCGTAAATCGTCAAATCGTAAATCAACATGACTTGGCTTGATATACTTATCCTTCTACCCCTTCTCATTGGCCTCGTAAGAGGTCTAATGAAGGGGTTGATTGTAGAAGTTAGTTCGATTGTCGCTATTCTATTGGGATTTTTAGGTGCAAAGTATTGGAGTGCGGCGTTTGCCAATTGGCTCATGCAGCAGTTTGAGTGGAGCGAAACTGCTTGTATCGTAGTGGCATACGCACTGTTGTTTGCTGGTATTGCATTGGGACTGAATATAGTGGCACGACTATTGTCTAAACTGTTTCAGAAGATACAATTGGGTTGGCTTAACCGCCTCTTGGGTGGCTTATTCGGCACTGCCAAATGGGGTATCGTGATTATCGCATTGGTATTATGCGTACATAATTTGGACAAACAATTTCAATTTATCCAACCCGAACTGAAAGAAAAATCCGTGGTATATACTACCCTAACTCCTTACGCTGAACAGGCATGGGAGGATATCAAAGCACAGGTAGAAGCGAAGAAAGAAACTCAAGAAGATTCGCAATCTTAACAGCAACATCAACAGACTATACAAAAAAAGAACGAGATACCTCTTGGTATTTCGTTCTTTTTGGGTGACTAGTGGGGCTCGAACCCACGACACTCGGAACCACAATCCGATGCTCTGCCAGCTGAGCTATAGCCACCGTATTGCCTCCTCATCGAAAGCGGGTGCAAAGGTACTGCTTTTTTTTGACATGACCAAATATTTTCACAAAAAAATACAAAAAATGCAGCTTTTTGTGCAAAACATTTGCGTATATGCAATATTTATTGTACCTTTGCAGCCGATTTTCGACTATAGTCTCTGGCGATCAGCATAGAGTACGCATTTTTGTGGCTCGAACAGTAGTGTATACTATAGTTATTTAACCCATTAAAACAACGAATCGAAATGGATTTGATGAAAATTGCCGAAGAGGCATTCGCTGGCGAGAAGAAAGAGTTTCCAGCATTCGCTGCAGGTGATCAAGTGACTGTAGCTTATCGTATTAAAGAGGGTAACAAGGAGCGTGTACAAGAGTTCCGCGGTGATGTAATTTGCATCCACGGTAGCGGTGACAAGAAGCGTTTCACTGTTCGCAAGATGTCTGGCAACGTAGGTGTAGAGCGTATCTTCCCTATGGATAGCCCATTCATCGAGAAAATTACTGTAAACAAATACGGTAAAGTTCGTCGCTCTAAATTGTACTACTTGCGTGCTCTTACTGGTAAGAAAGCTCGTATTCCAGAGCGCCGCGTGAAGTAAGACGTAACCGATATCCGATAACCGACAACCGATTATCGGATATTTGGCACTGCCAAATGGTGTAATGGTAGCACTACAGATTCTGGTTCTGTCTGTCTGGGTTCGAGTCCTAGTTTGGCAACAAAAAAGAATCTCCTACAATGGAGGTTCTTTTTTGTTTATAAACAATTATTATAAACTTTAACTTCAAAAATTTGTATATATCCTTTTTTTTTCGTACCTTTGCGCGCTATTTTGCGTAATGTGCGCACACGCGTACATTCGCGCGCGAGAAAATGAACCAAAAAAGGCTATTCATATTATTTGCAATATGTTGGTGGTGGGTATTTCCCTCCATCGCACAAAGAATGGCTCCTACCAGAATGGAGATTGCCGATACTACGCTATTGGCACTCAATGACTCGTTGCCTACGCCTACTATCTTGCACGACAGTGCAGCTATCCACACACACAGCGATACCACAATGCTCCCAAAAACCAAGAAAGATGCCATTGATGCGCGCGTAGCATACACTTCGCAGGACTCTATGGTTATCACCAGCAAAGGCATTGCGTATCTATACGGAAGTGGCGAAGTGAAATATAAGACCTTGGAACTGACTGCTGAATATATCCGCGTATGTATGGATAGTAATACCGTTTTTGCTAGAGGCGAATTAGATACTATCGAAAATGAATGGATAGGTCAACCCGTTTTTAAAGATGCCAACGATAGCTATGAGTCGAAAGAAATGACCTATAACCTCAAAACACAAAAAGGCAAGATTAGCCACGTTGTGACGGAACAAGGCGAAGGATATTTGATAGCAGAAGACACCAAAAAAATGGATGATAATACGCTGATGATGCATGGTGGCAAATATACCACTTGCGATGACCATGATCATCCGCACTTCTATCTACAAATGACCAAAGGTAAGGTACAGCCTAAAAAGAACGTAGTGTTTGGTCCCGCCTACTTGGTAGTGGGTGAAGTGCCATTGCCATTGGCTGTTCCATTCGGTTTCTTCCCATTCACCGATTCCTATTCTAGTGGTATCATCATGCCTAACTTTGGTGATGACTATACCCGAGGTATGTATCTGCAAGGATTAGGCTACTATTTCGCCATCAACGATTATGTAGATTTGGAGCTCACAGGCGATATTTACACACGTGGTACATGGTCTATTGCAGCACGCAGTACGTATGCCAAGCGATATAAGTTCCGCGGAAATGTCAGTGTCAATTACCGTTGGGATGTCACTGGTGAAAAAGATATGCCCGACTATAGTGTAGCGAAGAACCTCAGTGTGCAATGGACGCACACACAAGATAGCAAGGCTAATCCGTACAACAATTTCTCTGCCAGTGTGAACTTCAAAACCAGTGGTTACAACCGTAGTAATATCAATAGTTACTACAATGTGCAAGCCAACGCAGAGAACACCACCAGCAGTACGGTGAACTATACACAGCGTTTCCCAGATAGTCCATGGAGTTTGAGTGCGAATATGTCCATCACGCAACGCACCAAAGACTCAACCTTACAAGTGAGTCTGCCAAACATCAACGTAAGCATGAGTCGCATATATCCCTTCAAACGCGAACAACGCGTAGGCAAAGAGAAATGGTATGAGAAAATCAGTTTGCAATATAGTGGAAACTTCTACAACTCCATTACTTGTAAGGAAGACTACTTCCTGAAGTCTAACTTTGTCAAGGACTGGCAAAATGGGTTAAAACACACGATGAGCAGTTCGGCTTCGTTCATGTTATTCAAGTACATCAGTATCACCCCAAGCATAAGTTTCAACGACCGAATGTTCTTCCAACGCGTGGATCAGTCGTGGGACGAAGATAATTACGAGGTGCGCAAAGACACCGTTTCGGGTTTCTACAACGTCTATAACTTCAATGCTAGTGTTAGTCTCTCCACCAAGTTATATGGTTTCTATATTCCCTTCCGCAAGTGGTTTGGTGACAAAGTCGATCGTTTCCGCCATGTGATGACACCGACCATGAGTTTCAACTACAATCCCGACTTCTCAGACCCTATGTGGGCAAAACGATACGGTGGTTTCTACGGTACCTACGAGAGAATGATTACCACGCGCGATGCTGCTGGAAACATAGTGCCCAAACTGGATGAGAACGGATTACCTATTTTCGAAGAAGTCACCTACTCCCGTTTCCGTGAAGTGCCAGGACGAGGCAGTTCCGCTAGTCTATCTTTCTCCTTGGGTAACAATATTGAGATGAAATTGCGCAATGATAAAGATACCACGGGCAAAGAGCCATACAAGGTATATAGTATCATCGATAACCTCAGCATTAGTGGAGGTTATAACTTCATTGCCGACTCCATGAATTGGCAAAACTTCGCGGTTAACTTGCGTATCAAAATTCCAAAGGTAAACTACACTATCAACCTGAGCGGACAGTTTGACCCTTATATGTACACCACTACCGCCAGCGGACAACATGTACGCAGCAACGAATTATATTGGAATCACGGTCGATTCCCTCACTTCCTCGGTACAAGCACTAGTTTCAGTTACACGTTTAACAACGATGTGGTGAAGCGTTGGTTCGATCGAGAAGATAAAAACACTCCCACCCCAGAAGAGGACGAAACACTGCAAGAACCAACCATTGACCCACTGACAGGCGAAATCATAGAACCAGAACAACCCATCAAGAAGAAAAATAAACAACCTGAAGAAGTAAGTAACGATGGCTATCTCTTCGCCAATATCCCATGGAGTCTGAGCGTGTCATATAGCCTGCGCTACGGTGCGGGTAACGAATGGGATGAAAAGCGCAACTATCCTAAGATGGAGTTCCGACACAATCTCAGTTTCTCCGCATCCATCGGATTGGGCAATGGTTGGAAAGCTAGTACTTCACTCAGTTACGATGTTAATGCTAAGAAATTGGCATACTCCAGCATTAATGTCAGTCGCGACCTGCACTGTTGGAGCATGAGTGCTAGTTTCGTACCATTTGGTCCCTACAAGAGCTACACCTTCCATATCGGCGTTAACGCCAGCATGCTCAAGGACTTGAAGTACGACAAGAGCAGTGCAGATGCTACTGGCAAGCGCATCGATTGGTGGTAATTGGATTAAAAGGTCCAAAGGCACGGATTTTTTAAGATTAAAGTTAAAAGAAAAGATATATGAAAGTAGAAGCTAGAAAAGTAGTTACCCTCCAATACGATTTGTATGTGGACGGTGAAAATGGACAAGAAGAATTGATGGAGAAAGCCACCGCTGAAGCTCCATTGGTATATTGCCACGGCGAAGGTATGATGTTGCCTGCTTTTGAGCAACAGATGGCAGGTTTGGCAGAAGGCGAAGCCTTTGACTTCCGTATCCCATGCCAAGAGGCATACGGTGAGTATGATGATGAAGGAGTATTGACTTTGGACAAGAAAATGTTCTACAATGGCGATGGCGAGTTTGACTCTGAGCGCGTGTATGTAGGGGCTATCGTGCCTATGAACACTGCAGATGGACAAATCATCAATGCGCAAATCGCAGAGGTCACCAAAGAACATGTTACCATTGACCTTAACCACCCATTGGCAGGCGAGAACTTGCACTTTGTGGGCAAAGTGCTCAATATTCGTGAAGTGACCGAAGGCGAATTGAAAGCCCTTCATCACCGCGGTTGCGGAGGCGGTTGTGGTGGTTGCAAAGGCAGCTGCGAGGACTGCGGAAGCGAATGTAATTGTAATTAATAACAGGATTCCGGATGCCGGACACCGGATGCTGGATACCGGTTGCTGGATACCGGAAGCCAGATACCGGAAGCCAGATACCGGAAGCCGGACACCAGAAGCCGGAAGCCGGAAGCCGGAAACCAATAAAATCAATAAACTCTATGGCAAATATTTTAGCGATAGTGGGACGTCCCAACGTAGGGAAATCGACCCTTTTCAACCGCTTGACCAAGACACGTCGAGCGATAGTAAATGACACCGCAGGTACCACTCGCGACCGTCAATACGGTAAAAGCGAATGGTGTGGCAAAGAGTTCTCCGTCATTGATACAGGCGGATGGGTAGTCAATTCCGATGACACCTTCGAGAGCGAGATCAATCGTCAGGTGAATCTTGCTATCAAAGAGGCAGATGTTATCCTGCTCGTAGTAGATGTGAATGCTGGCGTAACGCAGTTTGATATGGAAGTGGCTCACCTGCTCCGTCAAGCAAAGAAAGAAACCGTGCTCGCAGTAAACAAAGTGGATCAGTTTGACCAACAATACGGTGCCCCAGAGTTCTATAAACTTGGATTGGGCGAGCCATTTATCCTCTCTGCCGAAAACGGATTGGGTACAGGCGATTTGTTGGACGAGATTTGTAGCCGCTTCAAGGACACCGTAGCAGGCGAAGACTTGGAAGAGTTGCCACGTTTTGCTATTGTAGGCCGTCCTAACGCAGGTAAGAGTAGTATCCTCAACGCATTCATCGGTGAGGAGCGCACCATTGTGACCGACATCCCTGGTACCACACGCGATAGTATCTACACACGATACAACAAGTTCGGCAAGGATTTCTACCTCGTGGACACAGCTGGTATTCGCAAAAAAGCCAAAGTGAACGAGGACTTGGAATACTACTCTGTGGTACGCAGTATCCGCGCTATTGAGAACTCCGATGTGTGTATTTTGATGATTGATGCCACACGTGGCATAGAGGCACAAGATTTGAATATCTACCAATTGATTCAGAAGAACAAAAAGGGATTGGTCGTTTGTGTCAATAAGTGGGACTTGATTGAGAGCAAGACCACAGCCGACATCAAGGGCTATGAGCGTGCTATTCGCGAGCGTATTGCACCATTCACCGATTTCCCTATCATCTTCACTTCGGCACTCACCAAACAGCGCATTTTCAAGGTGATGGAAACGGCATTGCACGTATATGAGAACAAGCAGAAAAAAGTTCCTACTGCGCAACTCAACGAGCGCTTCTTGCCACTCATAGAGAACTACCCTCCGCCTGCAACAAAAGGCAAATACATCAAGATCAAATATTGTACACAATTGCCTAATACACAGATTCCTACCTTTGTGTTCTTTGCCAATCTGCCACAGTACGTCAAGGAACCATATCGCCGCTTCTTGGAGAACAAGTTGCGTGAGTGGTGGGATTTCAATGGTACACCTATACAATTGTTTATCCGCGCAAAATAAATTATAGTACAATTTTTAAGAAAGTAGTACTTTTTACTAAGAATATTTGCGCACGTACGAGAATTTTTGTAATTTTGCGGTTTTAATGAAGATTATTGGTTTTAGCGAAATCAACGGAGCAGTGCAGATGGTACTGAAATGCGATTCCTCTATGTTAGTGAATCGCAAGCCATTCTTTATTCCTGATTGGAGTCAAGATGTGCGTGTAACCCCCTGTGTAGTGCTTCGTGTGAGTCGATTGGGTAAGAATATTGGAGCCAAATTTGCTACGCGTTACTACGATGCCGTAGCACCTGCTTTCAATATCCATGCGGCTGACATTGTAGCACAAGGAGATTGGGTCAAAGGTTGGGCATTCGATTATGCCTTACCATTGGGCAGTTTTATTGACTTGACACGTAATCCGTGGCAAGATACGATTATCTCTCCCGATGAAGCTATACATCGTGCCAGCGAGGTGATGACTCTCCGACAAGGAGACCTTATCTTCATTGACCGTAGCATTGCCTCTCGTCCACTACAGCGCGAAGAGGTGCTTAGTGTAACTGTTGATAACGAAGAACTTTTGTACTGTAAAGTAAAATGAAACATATATTCCTCATATTGGCAACATGTATGCTATCGCTCTCACTCTGGGCGGGCAAGCATAACTATGCTGATAACTCCGTTCTCAGCGAAGGTAAAATCATCAAGATTAGTGTCCAAACGACAGGCATACATGCCATCACCTACAACGAACTCAAGGAATGGGGATTACAGCCCGAAAAGGTACGCGTGTTAGGCTATGGAGGCAATATGCTGAGCGAGAACTTCACCTTGCACAAGTGGGATGACCTACCATCGGTAGCATTCTATATGCACAAAGGTGCGGATGGTGTCTTCAACCAGGGGGATTATATCTTATTCTACGCACAGGGGTCCATCGGTTGGCACTATGCCTCGGACAAGTGGTGCCACACGCGCAATCCATATAGCGACTATGGCTATTATTTCCTCAGCGACAGCGCGGGCGAGCAACGTTTGATAACAACCAGCGAAGCCTTAGATGAAGAGCGAGCTTACAACGTGGATTGGTTTACCGACTATCAATTGCACGAACAAGAACTCGTCAACCTCTTGGATAAGACGGGTGTTAACGGAGGAGGACGCGAGTTTTATGGCGAATCCATGCAAGATAACACTTCGCTATCCCTCACATTCAATACACCCAATGTTTGCAGCGACAAAGCTATAGTTTGTGTAGCACATGTAGCGTCTGCTTCCTCACAAGTGTCCAAGTTCACGTTGAGTTTGGCTGGCAAGAACGCATCTGTATCTATAGCCGGAATAAAAGCAGATGATTTCTATACCAAGGCCTACGCTGATTCGATACGACTTCAGGCGTATGCTACTGATAACCATACGCATAGCGTTAGCTTACAGTACAATGGCAATGGTTCTTCTGCTGTGGGATACCTCAACTATATCGAGTTGAATGTGCCCACGCAACTGATCATGCGCGACAACGCTATGGCAATCACCAACACCAAGTATCTATCTCAATCGCGCAACACGCGTTTTACGCTCTCCAACGCCACTGCAGCCACACAGATTTGGCGCGTAACTGACGGCGTGAATATTGAGCAAATGCCAACTACCTTTGAGCAAGGTACTATGACATGGATTGGCTCTAATCAACAAGCGGAGAAGTATGTAGCTGTCAATGTCAATAGCAACAATTGGCACAAACCTACCTACGTGAGCGTGGTGAAGAATCAGAACCTACATGCCCTCAGCGACAAGGACTATGTGATTATATGCCCCGAAGAGTTTCGAGAGCAGGCTCTCCGTTTGGCTAAGAAACACGAAGAGGTGGACCATATCACTTGGGCAGTTGTGACCGACGAAGAGGTGTACAACGAGTTTTCTTCTGGAACGCCCGACGTCTCCGCCTACCGTTGGCTCATGAAGATGCTATACGATCGTGCCAATGGCAACAAGGTTAAACAACCCAAGAATCTGCTTCTCATGGGCAATGCCTCATACGACAATCGTAAATTGCTACGCAACTCGGGCGTTAGTCGCATTTTGGTCTATGAAGCCAAGAACTCTACCGTCGAAACAGATGCCTTCGCTTCGGATGATTATTGCGGTTTTCTGGAAGACAAAGCAGGTATAGATACGGAAGGTCGCTTTGCCGAGTCCTCTGCCAAAATGAACATCGGTGTAGGTCGTTTGCCTGTACGCACTTTGGAGCAAGCTACACAAGTAGTGGACAAACTCTGCACCTACATGGACAATAAGGGATTGGGCAAATGGAAAAGTCAAATCTGTTTTCTGGCAGACGATGGTGATCATGGGCTACACGTAAGAACAGCCGATAGTGGTGCCGAAATACTACGAACGGAAAATCCAAATTTCGTAGTCAATAAAATCTATTTGGATACCTATACACAGGAGGTGAATGCCGCAGGCGAACGTTATCCTGATGCTAAGAACCGCTTTGACAACCTCATGAAGACGGGTGTCATGTTCATGAACTATTCGGGACACGGAGGATACAACAATATCACCAACGAGCTGTTTATGAAGACGCAGGACATACGCAACATGAACAATGCCAACCAGGGTTTTTGGTTCTTAGCCACATGTAGTTTCTCGCATTTTGATGGAGGTATTCCTTCTGCGGGCGAAGAGGCTGTTCTCAATCCCTATGGAGGTGCTATAGGCGTATTATCTGCTTGTCGTACCGTGTATGCTACATCCAATACTATCCTCAATAAGAATCTCTGCGATACGCTTTATGGGCATACAGACGCCTTCTCCTACAATATGACCCTCGGAGAGGCTACCGCCATCGCAAAAAATAAGACTGGTTACGATAGCAACAAACTGGCATACGTTCTATTGGGTGACCCAGCCATACGATTAAACTACCCTACTGACTATCAAATCATTACAACTACCCCATTAGATACCCTTCAGGCGTTGACCGTCCAAACCGTAGAAGGATATATCATGGATGCCAATGGAGATACGGCCACTTGGTTCAACGGCCCAATGGACATCACCATCTGGGACAAACTCCAACAGGTCATGACCCGAGATAATGATGAAACAGATGAGACAAAAAAAATCAAAGTACTAATCAATGACTATCCCAACACCTTATTTGCTGGTAAAACGGCTGTTGTAGATGGTAAGTTCACTTACACCTTCATGGTGCCCAAGGACATACGCTACAACTACGGCAAGGGACGTATTGCTTATTATGCGTATGACGAAGAGAGTGGCGAAGAGGGCATTGGCTATTATGAGGACTTTATGGTAGGTGGTAGTAGCACTGTAGAAACGATAGATAGTATAGGTCCAGATTTGAGCTTGTACCTCAATAATCCCGCCTTTGTGGACGGCGGTCAGACATACGAGTTCCCACACTTCTACGCAGATATTCAAGACGAAAATGGTATCAACACCGTGGGCTCGGGTATTGGACATGACCTATTGCTCATTATCGACAATGACCCCAACCAGACCTTCGTACTCAATGATTATTTCACGGCACGCAACAATAGCTACCAAGAGGGTACCGTGAATTTCAAGATGCCTGAGATGACAGAAGGCGCGCACAGCATGACTTTCCGCGCATGGGACTTGCTCAACAATAGTAGTACTGCAGCTCTCACGTTCCAAGTGGTGAAAGGACTCAATCCTACCCTGTATCAAGTACTCTCCTACCCTAACCCTGTATCGGTGACGGGTGTGCTGAACTTCCGCATTGAGTTTGATCAGCCCAACGAGATAGTTCAGACAGAGATATACCTCTACGACCTCAGTGGCAGACTCGTTAAGGCTCACCAGCAGGTCGGCACCGAGGGCATACAGTGGAATATGAACGAACTGAATGTCACACCTGGCATGTATATGTATATGTTGAAAATCAAAACACCTACTTCGGACTTCGTATCCAAAGCAGGAAAAATCATAATTACCCAATAACGCCTATGAAGCATATTTAGAAGAAATATCCTATAACTCCCATGAGTCCCATACGAACTATGAGACCCATAAACAAAAGATTATTAACTATATAAATAAATTTCTACAAAACAATGAAGAAAATTCTTTTATCTGTTCTGACCCTTTTTGGTCTAACAATGTCAATCATGGCAACCAACCCAGTCATAACTGCCATGCCTTCTCTCACTATTGCGCCTGACGCACATGCTGCTGGTATGGGTGATATAGGTGCTGCCACTACTCCTGATCTCAACTCGCAACACTGGAACCCTTCCAAATATGCGTTTATGGAGAGCAAAGGTGGTATCACTGCCAACTATACCCCTTGGCTTACCAAGTTGGTCAACGACATCAACTTGGCGCATATCGCAGGTTACTATAACATAGGCG
Source organism: Paludibacteraceae bacterium (assembly GCA_045639365.1). Lineage (GTDB taxonomy): Bacteria > Bacteroidota > Bacteroidia > Bacteroidales > Paludibacteraceae > Colicola. The sequence continues at coordinate 4,905 of JAZUCY010000031.1, read as the reverse complement.
AAATGGCGGGTACCATCTCTGCCAGCTTCACCTATTTTGATATGGGCGATGTCAAACTGATGGATTGGGATAGCAATTACGAAGATAGTAATATTCCAACTGCCAGCCCTAATGAATGGGCATTAGACGTAGCATATTCACGTAAGTTACATGAGAATCTCAGTATGGCTGTGGCACTGCGTTTCCTCTATAGTGACCTCAACAATGGTATCAATGTGGGTAGTTCTGCTGGTGGCGTTGTCATGGATATGTATCCTGCATGGACTATGGCTGCTGACATTTCTCTCTACTACCGTCAACCTATTGCTACTTCTATGGGAGAGAGTCATTTTGCTTTAGGTTTCAATCTCAGCAACCTCGGTGGTAAGATGACATACGACCAAGGCGACACAGAGAACTTCGCACCAGCCAACATGCGTTTGGGTGTGAGCTACGAGTTGCCTTTCGATGACTACAACCGTATCATGATTTCCGCAGAGGCAAACAAGATGCTCGTGCCTACTACTTATTCACGATTTGGTACAGATACCATCAATGGCTTGCCTCACCTCGATCAAACAGAGTATTCTAACATCTCTTCGCCAAACGGTTGGTGGATGTCTTTCTGCGACGCTCCTGGTTACAAAGAAGTAGATGCTGCCACTGGCAAGCATATCGAGGCTTCACCTGCACTTGAGGAGTTGCAAGAGATTCAATGGGGTATCGGTGTGGAGTATAGCTACAACCGTCAATTCTTTGCACGTGCGGGTTATAGCCACGAGAACTACTATAAGGGCAACCGTCGCTATGTGACTTTGGGTGCTGGTTTCAAACTCAGTATCTTCTCACTCGACTTTGCATACTGTATCGCTACTGCTCCAGGCAACCCATTGGACGGTACCATGCGTTTTACCCTCGGTTTCGACCTCGCTGGTATCAAAGACCTTGTTAATAACAAGAAGTAATGCGTATCGGTTTTGGATATGATGTACACGCTTTTGCCCCTAACCGCGAATTGTGGTTAGGTGGCATTCGTGTGCCTTCCGAACAAGGATTATTGGGGCACTCCGACGCAGATGTACTGATTCACGCGCTTTGCGATGCACTGCTTGGCGCAGCTGCTATGCGCGATATAGGCTATCATTTCCCTCCTGTCAAGGGCAATGAGTACGAGAATATCGACTCTAAGATTCTTCTGCGCAAGGTCATGCTCATGATCCGCGAAGCAGGCTACGAATTGGGCAACTGCGATTGTACGGTATGTGCCGAAGCACCCAAACTCAATCCTCATATACCTGCCATGACTGCTTGTTTGGCAGAGGTGATGGGCGTCAGTGAGAATCAAATCAGTATCAAGGCTACGACTACTGAGAAACTCGGGTTCGTGGGTAGAAAAGAGGGCATCGCAGCCCAAGCCGTTGTGTTAATAACAGAGAAATGATAATCAGTAACAGACATATCCCCTTGTGGCTATTCGCTGCTGTCAGCGCATTATTTTGGGCATCATCTTTTGTATGGGCAAATGATACCATTGATGTTCCGTATGAAGTCACTTCTACCCACGACACCATTGCATTAGGCGATAGCATCGTGGTCATTCATACGGTCTGCGCACCTATTTGTTCCTCGCACGTGCGCGTATATAATAAGGAGTGGCTATTGGTAGGCGAAGCACAACCTCCGTTCCGTTCGGCTTTTCCAGAAGCATATATCGAGGACGGCAAACTGCTTTGGCGTGATAATGACAACTTTGATTACGCACCTTGCTTTTATTAATATGCAATTACCCATCTATCTAATCGGTTATATGGCAGCTGGTAAGACCACTGTCGGCAAACTCTTGGCTGCCAAGTTAGGTTGGCGTTTTGTGGACTTGGACGAGGCTTTTGCGGAGATCCATAGTCAAACGCCTGCGGAGTATATCCGCGAACATGGCATTGAGGAGTTTCGCTACAGAGAGAAATATGTCTTAGAGGATTTGGCAGAGTTGCCCATAGAGAAAGTGATTTATGCTACTGGTGGCGGTTATCCATGTTGGGAAGATAATATGGAGTGCCTCAAAGAGTTGGGTACGAGTATTTATCTAAGGTGGAAGCCTGAACATTTGGCGAAACGTCTTATGCTGACAGATTTGAGCACTCGCCCTGTGTTGCAAGGAAGAACAGAGCAGGAGTTACTTGCGTTCATCGCTCCGCAACTCGAAGCCCGTGCGCCTTTCTATGAGAAAGCCGATTATATCATTGATGCTCCCGTCAAGGACATCGCAGAAGAAGACGATAAAAACATCGCAGAAGAATTATGGAAATTAATCACATTCAAGATGAAATAATCGAAGAGTTCAGCAGTTTCGACGACTGGATGGACCGATATAGTTTGCTCATTGACTACGGAAACGGTTTAGAGCCATTTCCCGAGGCAGACAAGACCGACACAAACCTGATTGATGGTTGTCAGTCTAAGGTTTGGTTTACCGCAGAGATGAGAGATGGCCAAGTGATTTACCATGGCGACTCCGATGCTATTTTGGTAAAGGGTATAGTGGCATTGTTGATTCGTGTGCTGAGTGGGCATACGCCGAAGGAGATTGTGAATACACAGTTGTATTTTATTGACGATATCAATCTCCGCGAGCATTTATCCCCCACTCGCAGCAATGGTCTAAATGCCATGCTCCGCAAGATGATTGAGTACGCTGTAAAGTTTAATTGATTCCCCTATAAGTTGTTTATGAGAAGATTTTTATTCTTTGTTTTGGCACTATTGCCATTGTCCATTTCCGCTCAGACCATCACGGAGTCTGACGTTTATACCTCCACCCCAGAGGCGCATATCTTTGCTACCTTTGTCAAGTCCTTTGATCATGGGCTCTCATTGACTATTGAGGAGGAGATTCGTAGTGCGCCATCGCACCGTGCGCATACGACATTGGGTTTGACTTATTCCCCGATTAAGAACCTGAGTATCTATGCTTCTTATACCACGATGATCTATGGTCAGGAGGCAGCTAAGGTGGAGTGGAACGATCCAGAGAAGTACATCCGTCACCGTGTGAATCTGTTTCTGACAGGTCAGTGGAACTTAGGTCAATGGAATTTATCTTGGCGCGAGGGTGTGATGATGGATGCCCGAACCGACGAAGTGGACACGCGTGTGAAGAACAATGCCGACTTCACCTTGCGTAGTCGCGTGCAAGCGGTGTATTCTATTCCTAACACCCCACTCGGTATTGTGGGTAAGTTGGAGGTGCTGAGCACCTTGAATGCTCCAGTGGACTATATCAACTCCGTTGCCAATCGTCAATCACCAACAGCCAATAGCCGTTCTCAATACGGTGAGTATATCAGCGAATTACGTCCTGAGTTGGGCTTGCAATGGAAGATCAATAAGCAGCACACTTTGGGTTTGAGTTACCGTTATAATTATCTCTACGGTCGTGATGCGAAGGTGCAAGAGTCAGGCGATGTATCCATCACCAACAAATACACCACCAAACACCTCATCCTCCTAACCTATAAGTTAGGTTGGTAAATGAAAGCCCCACTACGGCTCCTCGCGAGTGGTAGTGGGGTTTATCATTTAGATGATACGTAAATGTATTTTCGACTGCAAAGTTAGTCATTTTTTTTGGAATACACAAATTTTTCCTTACTTTTTTATCTAAAATTTACCCCCTCCCCATTAATCCCTGATAATCAGCAAGTTACAGAGGGCGAAAAAACGCATCAAGTGTAAGCGCTAAGGGATTTTTCTCCGTATGAAGAGATAGGCGATGTATGCGATGATGATGAGCCACAGTATGGCTGTGCTCCACTTGTGGAACTTCGGCACGTAGCGTACAGGTGGGTGTTCGATGACTTGCACAATGCTATCAGTACGGATTATCGTATCGTGAACTATCGAATTTTGAATTTTGAATTTCGAATTTAGGGCATCACGGTACACTTCCTTGGTGATATAGACCGTGTCGTGGATAGTACGCTCACGATAGATGACGGAATCGTGGCGGTAAACGGTGTCACGAAGCATGACGGTATCGCGTGTAGCATGGTGTAACGTGGTGTATGATTGTGTAGCATTGTGTAGTGTTGTAGGATCAAGGCTTCTGCATGATACAAGAAGGAAGAGAAGAAAAAAGGAGGAAAGATAACGCATAAACGGGATTATATTTAAGACAATGAACGTCAATTAGGTTGTCAATTATCGTCAATTTCTGGAGATTTTTTGATACAAAAATACGCTTCGCTACAAAAATATTATCCTTAGCAACCATCCGAGAGCCTCGTGGGCTCGAGGATAGAGGAAGAATGGCGGCGAGCAAAATTCGCGGAGCGGATTTCTTTCTCGCGAGCACATTCTGACGAAGGACAAGGAGTATTGTAACCATACTCAGTGCCAGGGCGAAAGTCATTGACTTCAAGGATAATCTCTTCATGGGCGTTTTGGGCTTTTAGAATTAAACGGGTCAGTTCCTGCTCCACATCGGCAGCAGAACGACAACCAATGGGGATGTGTTTTGACGACAAGGTTTCTGTTTTTTCTAAAGACAACATAGACAACATTTCCGCTTCGCCGTACGCAACGCGATCGTTCGAACGAAGTGAGATAAGAACATCGCTCAGCGGCAAGGAAGACAATTTAGCAAGCGCCAATGTTGGGCGCGGCGGGGTCCCCGAAAAATCTGCTGATTTTTGGGGTGCACTGCAGATGTTGTTTAAGTTGTCTCTATTTTTATTGTCTGCGACAACGAGGATACAGCCAGTAGAGTGTTCGGGTTTGGTGCCACGATGGAAGCGGATGCCTGTTCTTAAAGCTCCTTGCCCCGGTGGGGCAGAAATCTTACAAATCTCATTTGGCTCGCTACTCTCGCTCTCAGTTCTCCGAAATAAATTGCCACCGCTAGCACTCGCCTTCGGCTCGTCCGCTGAA
>JAZUCY010000030.1:0-6542 GCA_045639365.1 Paludibacteraceae bacterium | reverse complement strand
CTGACTGAAAATAATCATCCAAAACTTGTTGCTTGAATGATGCAGAATAACGATTTAGAGTTCGCTTCATAAAACTTGAATCTTAATAATTGATACTTTTTGTTCATTTTATGAGTAAACCTATTTCAGTATAAGACATGTGTGTTTTATTATCAATTATTAAGAATCCTGCCCAAAAATCGCAATTTTTCCACCTCTTTCAGCCATCCCTTTCTATCTCCCACTTTGTAAACTTTTCTTACATCTCTTGTAAAGTTTCTTTACACTTTCGCAATGCGCCAAAAATCGCAATCTGCACAATATCAGTTGTTTAACATTTTTGGCACGCATATTGGGCTGTAAATGGCAAACACCAAACTATATGAAGCAATATACTACCATTTTCCTGTTATTTTTCTGTGCGCAGCTATCCCTCGCACAGACCTCTGACACCCTTGCATCTTTTACACTAAAAGACTGCATGACCTTCGCCATCGCGCATTCCACCAAGTTGGAGATCCAAGCAGCCGACAACCGCGATGCACAAATCTCCAGGCGTGATGCAATCCTCCGCGCTTTTACCCCTAATATTTCTGGTGGCACTTACGCTGCGCTTAATTTCGGACGAGGTGTTGATCCCGAAACCAACACCTATGTCTCCACCACATCGTTTACCAACGGCTATTCGGTCAGTGGCAGCATCACACTTTTTAACGGTTTCTCTGCTGTCAATAATATCAAGATAGCCAAAACGGCTGTCCTCATGGGCATCACGCGTGAGCAACAACTCAAAGATGAGCTTTGCTTGGCGGTTATGCAAGCTTATTGCAATGCCCTATACTTCCAGCAGATGCTCCATTCCCTCAATCAGCAAGTTGTTTCTGCACAAACCAATCTGACTTTGGCGCAACAGCAAGAGCAATTGGGGCAAAAGAGTCGTGCAGATGTCATTGACCTTGAAGCCGACCTTGCTGACCGCGAATACCAATTGGTAAGTATGACCAACCAGTACAACGACGCGCTCTTGACACTCAAGGACCTGATGCTCTATCCCCTTGATCAGCCTTTTGCCATTGACACCACCTTCAACTACTCCGCACTCCTTAGCAACGCTGAACTTCTCAATACTAATGCCGATGCAGCGCTCCATCCCTCTCTCCGCCTTGCTCAATGGCGCATGGAGAACGCTCGCACCGAGCTCAAAACCGCTCGTTGGCACTTAGCACCATCGCTCTCACTCAGTGGCGGTTGGTCAACGGGCTACTACACCTATCCTAGCGTACAGGATTATATGGCACCTTCTTTTGCATCGCAGTTCAATAACAACAGTGGCGAGTATGTGCAGCTCTCGCTCTCTATCCCTATCTACGACGGACTCTCGCGCCAGTCGAATATCGTGCGTAAGAAAAACGCCTATCGCCGTGCTACGGCTGAATACGAGCAAACCAAACACGAAGTGCAATCGGAGATCACCCGCGCTACTCAAGACCGTCAGGGTGCATTATCGGCCCTGCGCCAGGCAACCAAGCGTACACAAGCGCAGCACTCTGCCTATATCATGAGCAATAAGAAGTTCCAGCAAGGACATCTATCGCCCATTGACTTACGCCTCGCTTCCGACAAATACCTTCAAGCCCAAGCCGAGCAACTTAACACTCAATTGCAGTTCTTCATCAAAAACTGCGTAGTATATTACTACCAAGGAATCTCTTATATTGACCAACTCTAAACAATGAGAATATATAATTTTTCCATAAAATAGCCAAAAATGAGCAAAAAATTACATTTTTGCGTAAAAATATTTTGTTATTTGGAAAAAAGGCATTATCTTTGCAGTGAATTTTAATAAATGAGACTATGAGGGTCATCAAAAAACAGGCATTGATTGACTATTATACCAAACACCCGCAAGCAAAAGATGCTTTAGAAGATTGGTACACAAAAACAGAGGATGCACAGTGGAATAACTTTGCAGATATACGTAACACATTTAATTCTGTGGACTCAGTAGGCAATCAGCACTATGTGTTTAATATCAAGGGCAATGATTTTCGATTGGTTGTAGTGATTAAATTCACACCGCAATTAGTATATATTCGCTTTGTTGGCACTCATGCCGAATATGACAAAATAACTGATATTTCAACTTTATAACGATATGACAGCTATTAAGACACAAAAAGAATACGAAGCAATGCTTGCTCGTATTGAAGAATTACTTCCTTTGACATGGGGAGATTATGTTGCTGAAGATAGTCCTGAGAATATCGAATTGGCACTTATCTCTAACCTTGTTGCCGATTACGAGGATTTACATTATCCTATCGGCAAACCTACATTGGTTGCTACCATCAAACTACGCATGTACGAGATGAGCCTAACCCAAACCAAGGTGGCAGCCATGTTGGGTATTAGTGCGCCTCGTTTGAGCGAGATTATGCATGGTAAAGTAGAGCCAAGTCTCTCGCTTGCTCGAAAAATCAGCCAAACCCTGAATATCTCCCCCTCTATTGTGTTGGGAGTGTAAGTTACCTGCGCGTTTCGGGATCACCATAGGACATCTCCAGGACTTCTGTGGGCTTTCTGTGGGAATTCTTTTGCCAAGCGTTCTTGCGAACGCAATATCCTAAATTATTGGACTAAACGCACGGATATCCCGCCGCATTTAGGGTCTTGATAGATATAAACTCCAATAGAATCAAAGCAGAGGTTCCACGCATTGTCTGAATCGTAAGGAGTGGAAGACCAGTAGTAACCATTTATACCGATATTGCTTACTATATGGCTTATTTCTATGCCGCAACCACGATATCCTGCTGCTGGTAATATCATGCTATTGCCATTGGGACCAACAACCTGATAACTACCATCATCTATCCATTTCCACTCACAGAATTTTTCCAATTCAACGAAATGATGTTTCTCTGGTAATTGATTATCAAATGTAGTCATTGCTTCTTCGTAAGTATAAAATTTTGCCTCATTGTGTAGTTTCCACAAAGTACCACTTGGCAATCCCAAATCCACATAGCCAACTGGGACAGCAGCGCGCTGTGCTATCGCTGATATTGCCCAAAAGCAAATCATGCATAAAGATAATACCTGTTTCATTATTATGGTGTTTTGCAATTTTTATAAAACGCTCGCAAAGGTAGTGAAAAAAATTGATATGCACAAAAGAAAAAACAAAATCCACCTAATTTTGTCAAATCCCTTTACACTCAATTGTAAAGTTTCTTTACATGGATATGAACATACTATAATCTGCACCATCGTCAAGAATACTATTTCCAGTCGTTTCTACTGCAACTACAGGCACTATAAAATCGTTTTTTGTCTCACTTTGGTGATTGATAAACAAACCAATGAGTAACCCTATTGCGGCGGCAACGGGAGTGGTTATCCATCCCCAATACTGACTGCGAAGATGTGTTGGCGAATGCGTTATTTCTGGTGATGCTGCTACATGTAGTTTTGCATCTTGCGCCTCACGCAAACGGCGTGCAGAAGCTGTTAGTTGATCTTCAAATGTATTATTCATAATCTTTTAATTTTAGTCGTAGATGATTAGTTAGTGTGTGTAGGCGTGACTTGACTGTTCCTTCTGGAATACCAATAATTACTGCTATTTCGGGAACCGTTAACTCTTGCGTAAATCGTAATTCAAATAATAGTTGTTGTGATTCGTCTAAACGAGATAGTGCTTGTTGCAATGCTTGGTCAAAGGTGACGGCATCAAGTTGAATCGTTGTCGTCTCTTCTTCGATAGGTTCTTCAGTGGATAATGACTCTAAATATGCTTGTTTACGTTGGTTGCTGCGGTAGGTATTCTTGCATAGATTATAGGCTACAGAAAAAAGCCAAGTACGGAATGGTTGACTTGCTGAATATGATGTACGTGATGTCCACACTCGTACAAAAGTTTCTTGCAGTAAGTCTGCTGCTTGTTGTTCATCCCCTCCTAATCGACGAAAGAAAAATCCTTGCAATAATCGCGCATATCGGCGATGTAACTCGTTAAAGGCTTTTTCATCGTTCATCAGACGAACACGCTTCATGAGTTGTTCGTCTGATGTTGATTTATAATTTGTAAATAATGAGAATATCATTTCTGCTTATCGTTTAGGAGATTAATGTATTTCACTTTCTCCTCATCTGGCAAGGATGTTTGTACCACGGCAGATATTAATGATCGCATCAATTGATTAGCGTGAAGCGTATCACCGCTTTCCTTGTAGCTCTTGACAACTGGTGCAAGCATAACTACATAATTGAGTTGAATGCGCTCGCTTCCCTTCCATTGTTCTTCGTAAACAAAGTTCGGCTCTGTGATATATTGCAGGTTATACTTCGTTTCGACATTATGTTTTGCAATAGCCATATTATCGTAACGCTTCGTACTATAACGAAATGCAAGTCCCTCATTATATAGATTCTTCTTAAAGGAATCTATTTCGGGATAGCTATCTGTTGGGAAGAAATAAATAGGGCGTTTGCTATTATCAATAATATGCTCTAATAAGTCTTGGAAATAATCATCCATTGCAGTGTACTCTTTCTTTACCTCAAAATCTTTGATATCCAGGAAGTCGCACAAGGCTTTGCGGTAAGTATCTACAAAAAGGAAAGATACAGGAACAATGATTTTATCTGTATGTTGGTTGAGCGCTTCTTGAATGACCAAAGATGTATATCCGGGTACATCGCCATTAACAAAATAGATGGCGTTTTCCTCCATGCCTTGCAGCGAGTTATAGGTATAACGCAATAAATAGGACGGATAGGCGTTTGTTGTGTAGAGGTATTGAGCAAACTTAGTTAGGTGCTTCTGTTCCGCATTAAGAGTTTTTCCTTTTGTTAAGGTTTTACCAGTCATCCAAAGATATGAAATTAACACTTCCGCATCTTTGCGGGCAATGTTCTCAGGCATTAGTTGCAGGGCTTGCTTTGCATACTGGTCTGGATTACCACCACGAACGGCTATTTCAGTCATGTACATGCAGAGATTATAAGTGAACGAATTAGGAATATTCTCTTTCATCTTATCGAGAATAGCCTGTTTGCGTTGAGTGCGTCCCCAGTCTTCAGTAAACATGTCTGCATAACGCGCTGCCTCAAAGGCTTGTTGCCAGGCATACTCCTCTGTGGGGTTAGTTTCTGCTTTCTGTAGCCATAAGCGTTGCTGTTTTTCGTACCAGATGCTATCGTGCTTGTCCACGATTATACCGCGTATCTCTTGCGGTTCTTCTTGCTCCAATGCAGTGAAGGCTTGAAGAGTTCCAATACCACCAAGCAAAAGAATTATGGTGGCTGTAATAATAGTTTTACGTTTCATTTTGTAATTTTATTTGCGATTATTATTCTGATTCGAGTGCACTTTCACTACCGCATACACTGATCATTGGTAATCGTTCATTATTATGACAAAAAATATACCAAGTATAGTCAATTATCTCACAAATCTTAATAAGCAGCACATGTGGTTTGTTGACTAAGTTTTGGAATACTTATATTTCATCTACTCTGTAAAGTTCTTTTACAATTAACTGTAAAGATTCTTTACATTTACACGATATATCAAAAATGTCATTGTTCTAATTATCAACAACTTACATATTTTGGCACGGCAGTTGCTAAACAGAAAATTAGAACGTGCTACGCGATGAAAGGCAATGTCTAACATCCAATAGCATAGCGGTCTAACAGTAAAACGGTCTAACATCTACACAACAATACTTATGGACAAAATCATTGAAAAGAAACATGGCATAGCTCTTGCCTTCACGATTAAAGCGCTGCCTTATTGGTTTGGTGCACTTCTGCTGTCGCTCATTATTTATCTACTCGTGCGTGACAACACCTCCACTATGCGTATCAACCCCGACACGCTGACTATTGCCACAGTTACCAAAGGCGAGTTCAACGACTACATCCGTCTCAATGGACAAGTGCAACCTATGACCACAATCCAGCTCTCGCCACTCGAAGGCGGTGTCGTGCAAGAGATTATCGTGGAAGAGGGAGCGCATGTCAAAGCAGGCGACCGCATACTGGTGCTCAGCAACGACAACCTCGACCTGCAAATCCTCAATTCCGAAGCGGAACTAGCTGAAAAGGAAAACATCCTGCGTAATACTCTCATCTCTATGGAGCAGCAGAAACTCAGTCTGGAACAAGAGCGTTTGCAACTGGCAATGGAGGTAGAACGCACCCGCCGCACCGCAGAGGCGCAGCGTGCCCTGTATGCCGACCAACTCATTGCTCGTGAGGAATACCTCCGTGCGGAGGAGGACCACCGTTTGGCACAACAACGCCTGCAACTGGTCAATCACCGTGCTGAGCAAGATAGTCTCTACCGCAGTGTGCAAGTCAGCCAGATGCAAGAGAGCCTTGCCAATATGCGCCTCAATATGCAGATGATTCGTCGCCGCAAAGACAACCTCACTATCAAAGCGCCTATTGATGGTGAACTCGGACTGCTGGAAGCCACACTCGGACAATCTATTGCCCAAGGCACCAAGATTGGACAAATCAACGTCCTCGGCAATTACAAGATCGAGGGC
>JAZUCY010000029.1:0-22364 GCA_045639365.1 Paludibacteraceae bacterium | reverse complement strand
ATCCCCTCAATATCTTCTTTGGTAAAACGATTATACACATTAGAAGATTCCACTGATAAATTTAGTGAAATACTATTAAGATATATTCATTCTACACGAAACGCAAGTGACTATTTAAGAAAGAAAAGAGAAACCTTTTTGAACAAATGGTTACAAACATTTTGTATTGCACATCATATCAAAATTGAAAATGAAAATAGTTTGGGAATAACATTACGCTTATATGCTAATGCAGAAGATACTGTAGGATGTCGATTAGCTGATGTTGGTTTTGGAATAACTCAATTAGTGTCTATTCTACTTTCTATAGTAACAAACATTAAATACAGTGTCCCTAATTTGAATAAAGAGGATTATTATGGACCAGAACCGCAGCCTCCGTACACAATCATTGCCATTGAGGAGCCAGAGAATCATCTACACCCAGCATATCAGTCTTTGTTAGCAGACATGTTTTATGAAGCATGGGAGAAATATGGAATTATGTTTATCGTAGAAACGCATAGCGAATATTTAATACGAAAGACACAAGTATTGACTTCCAAGAAACAATATACAAATCAAGAGTCTTTGTATAAGAATTCTCCTTTTAAGGTATATTACATTCCAAAAAATGACAAGCCTTATGAAATGATATATCGTAAGGATGGTAATTTTGAGAATGACTTTGGTACAGGTTTCTATGATGAAGCTACCAACCTTGCTTTCCAAACAATGTAATTCAATATTATGAAAATATACATTGATTTAGAACATTATATATCTTTTCTTTTAAAAGAGAGCGATGAACACTATATGAATTGTGTTCACATGTTGCAGTGTGATTTAGACATACATTTTACATTTGACAAAAATGAACTTCTTAAACTAAAAAAAGAAATTAAAGCAAAATCAGATAGATTATTTAACAAACTACAAACAAGTAGAGGGAAGTCGTCTCCTATTCAGTGGAATGTACAAAAACCAACAACTCAGTTAGTAAAAACCACCATCCCTGATGATGAGTTTTCTACAATCTATTTTCTCACAAAGAATGATGATAACGATTTAGAACGAAGTGTTTTATTTACCGAAAAGGGCAATGAAATAAAAAGATTAACGAATTTATACATAGATAACAAATATATCCCATCAAAGCAACATTCCATTTCTGATATGAAGGATTGGAGTGTTATTCAGCAAAATTCTTCCCCTTGTACAGATGTCATCATCGTTGACAGATATTTATTCACTACATCTGAAGCATTTTACGAAGATAATATTTTCAGTATCCTAAAATGCTTATGCTATAGGGACACAAATATCCAAAACATTGTTATTTTCACATTACCTAATTATCTATGCAATGATAAAACAATCGGAATTCGTTTTAATTACATAGAAAAGGAAATCAAACAATTAATTTTCGATGAAACAAGAAAGGTACCTAATGTTACTTTTGTGGAATTAAAGAAAGGGACACCATACGACAAGCACGATCGATACATAATAACGAACTATAAATGTTTCGCAAGCGGAGATTCTTTCAATTATTTTGAGGGAACAAAGTTGAAGACAAAAGGTGATTGGTTTATGATTCATTCACTACTTGATCGCGATAATTTAGGCATTATTATGAAGTACTTAATCAGCTTACAAGAGATTGTGAATAATAGCACTATTAGAGGAGATAAAAAAAGTAATTATTTGATTTTTTAATAAGAATAGTTCCATGACCCTGCAACAATTCTATACTAATTTAGCATACTATGTAAAACCAGAATCTGTCTTTATATTCGATATGGATGGAACACTGGTTAATTCGGATATTGCTAATTTTAAAGCATATCAAGAAGCACTTCTTCCTACAATAGATCTAGCAAACAAAAACATTGCAGGTAGAATAACACGCGCTTCGCTCAGTGAATTAGGAGTACCTCGAAACAAACAAAATGCTATTGTCGAAAAAAAGCGAGAAGTTTATACCAAATATCTCAATGACACTATCAAAATGCCATTGGCATGCAGACTATTAGATATAGTAGCAAAGGAGCATATCACAATATTAGCCACTCGCTCAGAAAAGCAAAGAGCCATCGATACATTATCGCACCATCAATTAGACTCTAAATTTACTCATGCTGTATATGGTGAGGATATACCAGAAGGATATACGAACAAATATAGCTACATCATACAGAAATATGAGTTAAATCCAGAAAATATTTTTGTATTTGAAGACAATGAAAAAGAAATTGCAGGTGCAATTTCAGCTGGAATATCATCGACAAATATCATATCATTGCTGAAATCGTATATATTACTGCCCAACCATTTTCTAAAACGAAAAACACAAGCATATTATCACTTTGATTACATGGGTTATTTGCAACCTTTTAACCCTGACTTTATCAATGTCTTGAAGAATCAGGACAACTCTACTGATTCAAAAAAACTGGATCGGGCACAAAGCGAGTTAAAAGAAGTTATAACTCGTGATCTTGCACAAATACGTACTACTACAGCCCTATCTTTAACTGTATGTGTTATTCCGCGAGCAAAAGCAGAAACTGTATATACACCTCAACAATTATTATTTCGCAGTGCGATAAAAGACACGATTGAACTATTGAATAATAAGTATCACTTAAATTTAGAGGATGGTACATCATACATTATACGTCACACGAGCACACGAACCACTCATCTACAAGACCGTGATGCTGAAGGAGATAGACCATATCCAAATATTACATGTAACACATGCACAATTTCAGAAGCAGTGTATGGAAAGAATGTTTTATTGATAGATGATATTTACACTTCCAATGTGAATATTGATGAGGATGCCATACAAGCCCTATATGACAATGGTGCATGTAAAGTTTTATTTTATTCTATTGCAAAAACAAAACATTAAAAATATGAAATTTACTGATAATGCTGTAAATATATTAACAGCTAAAATTTACAAAGGAATTGGTTCTGCATGGATTGTGCAAAACATGCATACCAACATGACAATAGAGGATATTGTAAATAAACTTAATGTTAAGTTAAAAGATAGTCCTACTTCTGTAACTGACTTTCAACGATATAAAAATACAATCAAAGACCGTATAAAAAATATCGAACCTTTTTTAGATGGTATAACTGCAATGGGAGATGATGATTTTCCACACATTCGTGGTTCTGTAAAAGATAGTGAAAAACCTATTATATTGTACTATAAAGGCGACCTTTCTTTGTTATCTAAACATAGTAGAAATATTGCAGTAATAGGACTACTGACTCCTGATGATTATACAATCAAAGAAGAATCTGACATCGTACGAAAGTTAGTTGCTAAGCAATATAATATTGTAAGTGGATTGGCTTTAGGATGTGATTCTGTTGCACATAAAGAAACATTATTACAAAAAGGTAAAACAATAGCTATTTTACCTTCTCCTATCCATAATGTATTACCTAAGCAAAATCAACAATTAGCAGAACAAATCATACAAGAGGGAGGATTATTAATTTCTGAATATGGGAAAGATGCAGTTTCGAACATTGAGCTTCGTAGTCGCTATCAAGAAAGAGATAGATTACAAGCATTGTTCAGTGATGGGATCATTCTTTCTGCAAGTTATTCAAAAAAAGATGTTGGGTATGATAGCGGTTCGCGATTAGCAATGAACTATGCAAAAGACTACCAACTACCTCGATTTGTCATGTATAATGAGAATAGAGATAAGGATAATCCTAAATACAATTTGACACGCGAATTAATACAAGAAAAAGGTGTTTCTATTATTACTCCTGACAATATAGAAACACACATCTCGAAACACATATCAAGAGTATCCTATCAACCCCCTATTCAACTTGATATGTTTAATTAGTCATACTACTAGCAAGCAGCAAACACTACAAGCGGGAAGCGATTGACACATCGCTTCCCGCTTGCTATACCCTCATAATAGAAGTTATCCTCGTAATTGCGTCTGGCACAGAATTTGTCCATACCCCAGCGAACTAACCTAACCTTAACTATGAAAATTTTGATTCTTTCTTGCAACACGGGCGAAGGGCATAACTCCTGTGCCAAAGCCCTACAAATTGCCATGCAACGGCGAGGTATCACCTGCGAAATCCAAGACACACTTGCACTCGTTAGCGAGGGACTATCCCAGCGAGTAGGCGACGCCTACCTCTTTTCTACACGCGGATCACTCTTCGAGTTTGTCTATAAGTTCGGCGGGTTTGTCAGCAGCAATATGGATACTTGGCAGTCGCTTGTATATGGTGCCAATAGGCTATATGCCAAGAAGTTGTACGATTATATCAAAACGAACCATTTCGACGTAGTAGTTTGCGTACATCTCTTTCCTGCCGAAGCTATAACCGCACTCAAACGCAATATGCATCTATACATCCCCAGCTACTTTATAATGACGGATTACACTTGTATTCCCTTCCTACAAGAAACAAATCTCAACTACTACATCATTCCCCACGAGCATCTCATTGAGGAGTTTGTGGAGAAAGGACTGCCCCGCGAAAAGATAGTGCCAATCGGTATTCCTGTGGACGAAAAGAAGTTCAGCACACGATTACCCAAACCCAAAGCACGTACCCAAATCATACAATCCATCTCCAATTCCAACCTACGCTCGGAAGGGCATTGGTACTTGGTGATGTCCGGATCAATGGGCTTTGGCAATGTGGAGCAATTGATTGCGCAACTACTTCAGGATATCCGCCCCGAAGATTCCATAATCTGCGTCTGCGGACGCAATGAGAGTCTATTACACTCGTTGCAAGAGCAATTTTCAGAGCAACGCCAACTATCTCTGCTCGGTTTTACCAACCAAGTGTCCATACTGATGGACGCATCAGATGTCGTATTCACCAAACCTGGCGGTATCACTTCCACCGAAGCAATCGTGAAGAACATCCCACTCATCCACACCCATCCTATTCCTGGCTTAGAGAATCACAATGCACATTTCTTTCACCACCATGGCATGTCCTACTTCACTACCGACGTTCAGCATCAAGTGGCTATAGCTAAGCGCCTTTGCGAAGATACACATTATCGCAAACGGATGCTCCATAACCAACGTGCCAATGCTAATCCGCATAGTTCAGATGATGTCATCAATCTTATCCTCGAAGATAAACACCCAACCTACTAACTACCGACCCACAATGATACAACCTAAACCTCATTCCACATTAAACGAATACCTTACGCGTATCTATTACCTGCTATTTGTGCTAACGATTGGACTGGGAGTCGGAAATATAGTCTATCTCTCTTTTCTGCCCGACACTACGGTGCATGCTCTCTTTTTCTGTGGGGTACAATACGCAGTTATATTGCTTATTCTCACTTTTCCCATCGTACTCCGCAAGCGATTTATGATACAGATTCCGCTGCTAATCACAGTCTTGTGTGCAGCGTTTGGCTTTGTGGCAATGATTATGGGCGACGGACTCAACTTCTACGGTAAATACAGCTGGTGGGACTCTGCACTGCACCTCTTTTCAGGTTCTGTATTGGCATTCGTAGGGCTATGGATTATCAGTATTATCTTTGAGGATAACTACAAAGAGGTTTTTAGCAGCCGAATATTTGTAGCGTTCTATGTGATGCTTTTTGGTGTAACTTGCGGTGTGGTGTGGGAGATTTGCGAATATACCTACGACTCATTCTTCGGCACCAACACACAGCAGTTTATGGCTACCACCACCTCTTCCTTGCCACTCCAAGAGGATATTCCCCTTAGCGGACACGAGGCACTGCGCGACACCATGACCGATCTCATTCTAGATTTAGTGGGCAGTCTGCTCGTATCCGTCTATGTCTTCTTCCACTATAATAAGTTCATGAATATGCACCAATTGACTGCTATTGCTCCAAAAAATGTCGCCCTTAGCAAAAAAAACTAGTTTATCTTGCACATATACATTTTTTTTCGTACCTTTGCAGCCTATTACATAAATGTAA
Source organism: Paludibacteraceae bacterium (assembly GCA_045639365.1). Taxonomy (GTDB): domain Bacteria; phylum Bacteroidota; class Bacteroidia; order Bacteroidales; family Paludibacteraceae; genus Colicola. The sequence continues at coordinate 16,387 of JAZUCY010000029.1, read as the reverse complement.
CTCGTCACTCATCACTCATAGTTTATAACCAAACAAATGCTTATCATTTTTGACTTAGACGGGACACTCATCAATACCATTGATGACCTCGGACAAGCATGCAACCATGCATTGGCAGCATGCGCTTTTCCTACACACAAGATTGAAGACTACCCTCGCCTCGTAGGCAATGGTATCAACCGCCTCATCGAACGTGCGTTGCCCGAAGAGCATCGCAACGAAGAGACCGTTCTGCGAGTACGCGAGTACTTCGTACCCTACTACGACGAGCACAACTGCGACCTCACACGTCCATACGATGGTATTACTGAACTGCTACAAACGCTAAAAGCAGAAGGACATCTGTTGGCAGTAGCCTCTAATAAGTACCAAGCGGCCACCGAGAAGATTGTAGCGCAACTCTTCCCAAACATATTTGATGTCGTTTTGGGTGAGCGTGAGAACATACCACGCAAACCCGATCCGCAGATTGTCTATGACATAACCCATAGTCTATCACCAATAGTCCAAAGTGCGTCTCATACACCATCGCCAATTCTCTACGTCGGCGATTCGTTAGTAGATGCAGAAACAGCTAAGGCTGCCAACCTACCTTTCGTGGCTTGCACCTGGGGCTTCTGCACCACGGAGCAGTTGCAGAAAGCACAACCCGACTATATGGTCAATCACCCAAACGAGATACTCGGCTTGCTATAGTCACTAACAGTGTACTATACGACAGGTAGAGAAAAAAACAGAAATATTTGCCTATTCCAAAAATATTTCGTAACTTTGCACGCAAAATAAAACCAACTGATATGAAACGAACTACCATCATAGATTTCGTAGAGAAATACACCCGCGAGTTTAGCGAACTCACTTTCCTCCGTGAGAAGGTCAATGGCGTATGGACAGAAACCTCTTTCCGCGAGACACGCGAGGAAGCATACCGCATCGGTGCAGGTCTCTACCAACTGGGACTCAAGAAAGGCGACAAAGTGTCGCTCCTCTCACAGGGTCGCAACCTTTGGATTACCAGCGAATTAGGTATTCTATACGCAGGTGGCGTAAACGTACCACTGAGTATCAAACTCACCGAGAGCACCGACCTGCTCTTCCGCATTCAGCACTCTGACTCGCGCTACGTGATTGTGAGCGAGCAGCAGTTGCCTAAGATTCGCAATATCATAGCCGAGTGCCCCAAAGTGGAGAAAGTCATTGTGCTAGACCCTATCGCCGATTACCAAGCTAATGAAATGCCTATCAGCGAGGTCATCGCTATGGGTGAGGTGTACCTCAAGGAGCACGCCGATGAGTTCCGTGCGCTCTACGAATCGGTGCAACCCGATGACTATGCCAACATCAGCTACACATCGGGTACCACAGCCGACCCCAAAGGTATCCTGCTCACCCACCGCAACTATACTGCTAACGTGGAGCAAGGTGCGAGCGTTATCTCCTGCCAGAAAGGCGATGTGATGCTCATCATCTTGCCACTCGACCACTGTTTCGCACACGTGGCAGGCTTTTACACCATGATGTCCTATGGCGGTAGTATCGCAACTGTACCTATCGGCAAAACAGCTATCGCTACGCTCAAGAACATTCCTATCGCCATCAAAGAGGTGCGCCCTATGCTAATGCTCTCTGTACCTGCGCTAGCACGTAACTTCCGCAAGAACATTGAAACAAGCATCAAAGCCAAAGGAAAAACGGTAGAGCGACTCTATGAGTTTGCCCTCAATAATGCTATTAAATACAACAAGGAATACTGGAACCGTGGTGGTCTCCAAGCATGGCGCTGGCCACTGGTAAAACTATTCGATAAGATTATCTTCAAAGCCGTTCGCGAAGGCTTTGGCGGACGCATGCGCTTCTTCGTAGGCGGTGGTGCCTTATTGGACATCGAACTCCAACGCTACTTCTGCGCCGTGGGTATGCCTATGTTCCAAGGATACGGACTGAGCGAAGCTACACCTATCATCTGCGCCAACTCCATGAGCCATGCTATCTTCGGCTCCAGCGGACGAATAGTCACCCCACTCGACCTCAAGATCTGCGATGACGAGGGCAACGAAGTGCCACACGGACAGAAAGGCGAGATCGTCATCAAAGGCGAGAACGTGATGGCTGGTTACTGGAAGAACCCAGACTCCACCGAGAAAACCATCATCAATGGCTGGTTGCACACGGGTGACATGGGCTATATAACAGACAAACACCCAGGATTCTTGTGGGTAGTAGGACGATTCAAGTCGCTGCTCATCAGTGCCGATGGCGAGAAGTATAGTCCAGAAAGCTTCGAGGATAGCCTCACCGACGGCAGTAAATATATCGAGCAAGTCATATTGCACAATAACCAAGACCCATACACCATGGTGCTCATCGTGCCCAACAAGGACGCACTCAAAGAGCATGCTAAAACCTTGGGATTAGACCCTGCCACCATAGAAGGCAAGAAAGCCATGTTACAGAAAATCCAGAACGAGGTGAATGAGTACCGAAACGGTAAGTTTGCAGGTATGTTCCCCGAACAATGGTTGCCCAAGGCGATTGCCGTACTCCCAGAAGCCTTTACGGAGCAAAACCATCTGGTGAACTCTACAATGAAGATTGTGCGCGGTAAGGTGGAGGAGTACTATGCCGACCGCATAGAGTACGCCTACACACCAGAGGGCAAAGAACTAATGAACGAGAAGAATATTGCCTCATTATAAGTCAGATGGCTAAAATCGCATTTATCACTGGCGCCTCATCAGGCATAGGTGCCGCATGCGCACGCAAGTTTGCGCAAGGTGGTTACACCTTACTATTAAACGCACGTAGTTCCGACAAACTACAAGCTCTCAAAACCGAATTGGAAATGGCTTATGGCACCGATATACTATTGCTGCCATTTGATGTACGTGACCGTCAGGCTGCTGCATCTGCTCTACAGTCCCTTCCCGAACCCTACAAGGCCATAGATGTACTGGTCAATAATGCTGGTTTGGCATTGGGATTAGACAAAGAATATGCAGGTGTAGAAGCAGACTATGATACGATGATTGATACGAACATCACTGCACTACTGATGATCACTCGCCTCGTAGTACCCAATATGGTAGCACGTGGCAAGGGACATATCATCAATATCGGCTCCGTGGCAGGTGATGTTGCTTACCCAGGTGGTAGCGTGTATTGCGCCACCAAAGCAGCAGTCAAAGTGCTGAGCGATGGATTGCGTATGGACTTGGTGGATACCCCGCTACGCGTCACCAATGTTAAGCCAGGATTGGTAGAAACCAACTTCAGTGTAACTCGCTTTGGAGGCGATAAAGAGCGCGCAGATAAGGTATATCAAGGTATCAAACCACTGACAGGTGATGATATAGCAGATGTGGTATATTACGCAGCCAGCGCACCTGCCCATGTACAGATAGCCGAAGTGTTGGTACTCGCTACCCATCAAGCCAGTGGCTCTATGGTACACAGATCCTCCACCAGCCTTTAGACTTCTAACTATTTTATCCACGGATAACGCGGTTGCAGTTCTTGCAATCGCGTTTTTATATGTGCTGCAAACTGCTGTGCCTCAGGAGATTCTGGGAGCAAGAAACGATGATGGCGATCACGCCACAACTGATGAAGCGCGCGCATCTCATTGCGCGTATCAGTAGTCATATAGGTATCTACAAATCGTTGCCAGATATAATCCACTGCCACCTGCGAGGGGTGCACCATATCCTCCGCATAGAAACGGTAATCGCGCAACTCGTCGAGCATAATTTCGTAGGATGGAAAATAACTAGTACTACTAGTACTACTAGCCCTACTAATTTGCAGCGCCATGAGACGATCAACGGCTTGCAGCAAGATGGCTTTACTGAGTTGGTTTTCGTGAAGTCCATCTTTTAGATGGCGAATAGGACTCACCGTGAAAATCCAATGCTTATCGGGCATCGCTGCCAAGATTGGTTGCCACAATTCCACAATCTCATCAACGTTCAGACGCCTGCGAACAAACCGATTAGCAGGCAACTTATGGCAGTTCGCCACTACCTCTCCCTCGTACTCATACACCCATGCCGTACCAAATGTGATAATCACCGTACTCGCCTGCTCCAATGCTGCGCGCAACTCCGCCTGACTCTGCTCGCACGCACACACTACTTCCTCTCTACTGACACGAGAGAAACTACCATGATGCATCATGGAGTGCCATAGACCGTTATGATTTACAAGCCTATTCTCCGACTCCCGACTCCCTACTCCCATAACTACCTTAGCTATAGAAGCTGGATTGTAGAGCGTTCCATATGGATTAATCGTCGTTTGGAAATAGCACTCTCCGAACTTCGCTCCGATATGATCGGCAAAGCAAGAACCCAGCAACAAAATATTGTCGCCATACCCTATCTTCTTTTTCGAAGAAACAATATCAACCGTTGTATATAATCTCATAATCTAACATCTCTCAGCGCAGCGGTCACTCAGCGCAGCGGTCTCTCAGCGCAGCGGTCACTCAGCATAGCGGTCACTCAAAATGCATTACTTGGGCAGGACTTATCTGTGTGATGATGGCCGATGGCGCTAGTAGTATCAACCACGAAACGAGTAGTGTACCTATGTTCAGCAATACCCATCCTATCCATGGAAACGCCATAGGTACATAGCTCACATAATAGGAAGCGGCATCTAATGGGATTGCACGTGTAAAATACTGCAAGGCACATAGCACTAATCCGATGGCATTGCCCCACAACATACCTTTGCCTATCAGCATAATCGCTTGATAGATGAATATGCGCCTTACAAACTGATTATCTGCGCCGAGTGCTTTCAGCGTACCGATTAGTTGCACACTATCCAATATCAATATGATCAATCCTGTCACAATACTAAATCCAGAGACGCACAACATCAGGATGATAATGATTACCACATTCATGTCTAACAAATCCAACCAACCAAAGATGTTCGGATTCAGTTGTTGCAGATTTTGAGTGTATAAGGCATTACCGTTTTCGTCCAAGCGATTAGCAGTCAGGAAATACACATCATGCGTCGTGTTCTCCAATTGGCGCAAATCATCAACTAGCACTTCTATTCCCGACACTTGGTTCTCTTTCCATGCATTGAGTTGGCGCACCAGGGCAATATCACCTAAGACAAACACCTTGTCCATCTCGCTCATACAGGTATTATACAAACCGGTTATATACAAACGCCTTACACGCAAATCGTCTTGCACAAAATAGCAGAGGAAGTTATCTCCTACATGCAATTGCAATTGCTTGGCCAACTCCGTGGAGAGCAGCACCTCGTTTGCCTCAGTGGGCAATGTTCCCTCCACGATATTCTGCTCAAAATAGGTCCAATAATCAGTACCTTTGAAGATAATCCCCTGAAAAGCGCTATCCGTTTTTATAATACCCGGCTTTGAGGCAAAAGTAGAGACATGGGTGACATGCTCAATGGCGCGTATGGTCTGTAAGAGAGAGTCGGATACGTAGATTGGCTGCATTTCGTAGGTTGAATTATTGTCGAAATTCACCACCTGAATATGACTACCAAAGCCAGCTACTTTTTGCGTAATTTCTTGTTTGAAGCCCACTACTACGCTCATCGCCACAATCATCACCAGTACTCCGATAATGATTCCGCCCAAGGCTACGCGTACTGCTGGACGCGATGAACGTTGGTGATTTTCATCCGAAAAATACAATCGCTGAGCTATTTTCCACTCCGAACCTTGCATATCTAAATTCTAAAATTCTAATTCAAAATTCTTAATTATATACCCTTTTGGCATAATTTTTGTGATAATTTCTACGTATGATTCGTTTCAATTACATATTACTCATTTTGGTTATTTTCTCCATTTCGCTCACGGCCCAAACTTCCTCTATTCCGCAGCGAACAGCCAGTGACATAGCCCTCAAGCAAACCAAGATGTTAGCAGACGAATTGCATCTTACGGATACGCTCTTGTGCAAGAAGATTTATCAAATGCACCTCAAATATGCTAAGATGCGCGAAATCAGCAATACACGAGAAGAAGCCCTTAAACGCATGGTACAAATACAGGAGGAATTACGACATCTTCTCAGTCCCGAGCAGTTTACCACTTTTATGAATCGCCAATTGAATCGCGGTCCTCGCACTCTGAAGGCTCCTTGCAATCGGATTATTTCTTCTCAGTCACACAATTTACAAATCCCAGATTCCGTAGCAGAACATACGCTCCAATCGCCACCAACGCACCAACTATAAGTCCCCCCAATATATCCAACGGGTAATGCACCCCAAGATACATTCTGCTGTAGCAGTTCGCCGCCACCCAAAGCATCAAGCTGATGGTGGTTATTTTTTTGCGCCATATCAATGAAAAGAGCAAACCGCATGCCATCGTGTTGGCCGCATGGCTACTCACAAATCCGTATCTTCCGCTTTTATAGCCATTGACTAGGTGTAATACGCCTTCCAATTCAGGCACACGCGAGGGGCGCGGACGTGCCACCCAATCCTTCAATATCCCCGATGCGATAAAGTCCGCAGCACCTACTGCCAAACATAGCACGAGCAATATCACTAACCATGCTGGAAATCTCTGTAGCCACTTTACGCTCGCAGAGGCAGATTCACGATAACGCCATATCAGCAAGCCTACCATGAGTGCATAGAGCGGAATCCATGTCTCCTTCGCAGAGATAATCCACATCAGCGTATCTGCCCATGGCGCATGCCAACCGTTGATAGCCAACAGTATCTCCGTGTCAATATGTATCAATTGTTTTAGCATTCAACTACTTGCCGCTCGCGATATTGGCGAGCGGAATTGTTGTTTATGTTGTCTTTTTTTCTAATCCTCATTCATCAACACCGCCGTATGACATGCTACCACTCCTGCTGTCTCTGTGCGCAAGCGTGAGCGACCCAGGCCGACTGGCACAAATCCATTGGCAATAGCCATTTCTACCTCTTGCTCCGAGAAATCACCCTCTGGACCAATCAGTATTAGCACATCCCTGCCCTTACGAATAGCATCTTTCAGTTCGCGTTTCTCGTCTTTGTAGCAATGGGCAATGTATTTGTCAATATCATTATTGCCTCCATATTGTTGCATGAGTGTAGCGAAGTCCGTCAGCGGATTCAGTTTGGGTAGATAGGGTGTCAGCGACTGCTTTGCAGCAGAAAGGATGATTTTCTCCAATCGGTCGTTGCGCAAGTTCTTTCGCTCAGAGAAGCGACACAATAGGGGTGTAATCTCATCTACGCCTATCTCCGTGCATTTCTCCACCATCCACTCCAAGCGTTCGATATTCTTGGTAGGCGCAATAGCCACATGTAGATAGATATTGTGCGTTTTCTCCTGTGTCTCTTGTGAGATAATCTCAAACTCGCAATGACGAGGGTGTGGATTGACGATACGCGCGTGGTAGGTGGTACCGCGCCCATCGGTCAGCAGGATCTCGTCGCCACGGTCATAACGTAGCACGCGCACACAGTGACCTGATTCCTCTTCGCTGAGGAAATGACTCGTTTCTATATTTGGGGTGTAAAACAAATACATGATTAGACCATTTCATTGTTAGATATTAGACCACTTTGTTGTTTTTTCTTCTGGGGGAACTGGGCAGTCACTTGATAAATCATCTCTACAACATCCATTGCATCTTGCCATATTTGCAAATTATTGTAATTATGCATAAATTCTATTATCTTTTATATCTATTATCTCTCTTCTCTCAGCGAAGCGGTCCCTCAGCGAAGCGGTCTCTCTTCTACAACTCACTCTCTTTCATGCGCTCTGCGTTCTCCGCTACTTGCAGGGCATCAATCACGCCTTGAATCTCGCCATCCATAAAGGCGGTCAAGTTGTATATGGTATAGCCAATACGGTGGTCGGTAATACGCCCTTGTGGGTAGTTATAGGTGCGGATTTTGGCAGATCGGTCTCCCGTGCTGACCATAGTCTTACGGCGTGCTGCAATATCGTCGATGTACTTTTGGTGTTCCTTATCGTAGATTTGCGTACGCAAGCGCGCGAGTGCACGCTCCTTGTTTTTTGGTTGGTCGCGGGTCTCGGTACACTCTATGAGTATCTCTTGTACTTCACCGGTGTTAGGGTTCTTCCAGTTGTAGCGCAAGCGCACACCTGACTCCACTTTGTTGACGTTCTGACCGCCTGCACCGCCCGAACGGAAGGTTTCCCACTTGATTTCACCCTCGTTGATATGCACTTCAAACTCATCTGCTTCAGGCAATACGGCTACCGTAGCAGCAGACGTATGTACACGACCTTGTGTCTCGGTCACAGGTACACGTTGTACGCGGTGAACGCCTGATTCGTATTTCAATGTACCATAGACGTTTTCGCCTGATACGTTGAAGATGATTTCCTTGTAGCCGCCAACAGCACCTTCGGAGAAACTACTCACGGTCATTTTCATGCCGTGTGTCTCAAAGTACTTGCTGTACATACGGAATAGGTCGCCAGCGAAGATAGAGGCCTCGTCTCCACCTGTTCCTGCGCGAATTTCCATGACCACATTCTTGCCATCTTCGGGATCCTGTGGCAAAAGCATGAGTTTCACTTCTTCTTCGAGGGCAGGAATCTGTGGTTCGAGTTCGTCAATCATCTCTCGAGCCATCTCGCGCAAGTCAGCATCTGACTCGTTGTGAAACAAGAACTTAGCCTCTTCTAAGTCCGTTGCAGCTTTCTTGTATCTCTCTGCTGAAGCCAATACGCGCTCCAAATCGCGATACTCACGATTGAGACGCACATAACGTGCCTGATCAGCAATCACTGATGGGTCAGTAATCAGCAAGCTCACTTCGTGAAACTTAGCCTCTAGTCCATCTATTCTCTCTAATATATCCATTTATATTTACTATTTGACAATTTACTATTTGACTATATGGTTTTTGTCGTGCTTCTCCCAGTACGCATCGGTAGGTTGCTCGCCCTCTGCTGTTAATTGCAAGTTTTGTACGAAACGTGCTAAACGCCAATCAATGGTTTCACTATACACTTTGCGCGAGATGAAAATGCGAAAGAACCAACCGAACTTCACATGCACGTCCATACCTATCTGTGCGGTATTCTCGCTACTGGGTTGCACATGAAAGGAGCCGTATGCTTCTTTGATGAGTGTTCCAGCATAGCGTATATCCACTCTTATATCGCGACGATCGCCAGACAAACTATCTGCTACGAATGCTTCAATCACCACATCTTTGAGAAAAGGTTTCTCATTGACTAGCACATCTAGGAGCAATTTGCTATACTGCTTTTCAGGGTCGTATGAAGACTCCTTCCATTCTAAATAGAAGGCATTCTTATGTGTATCATCTTGCATTCCCAAACCTGCGAAATACTTTTCTGACAGCAGTTCGGGATTCGTTTGCAGACAATAAATCATATCATCCACTACCATGTTGCAGGATTCGGCATTGGCTTGAACCTCCGTTTCGTAGGAAGTATGGAACATGCCATTGGATAGAGTGGTCAGTACCGAAAAAAGGATTGCAAACAACGTCATATACCGTTATTTTTTGGTGAAAAGTGTGGTGAAAGACTAATCTTTGCGACTGAGTACGCGCTCTATATTCTGCTCACGGTGAATGAGTTGCACTTCTACGCCATATTTCTCATTGATATGTTGTGCCATTTTCTCCGCTGCATATACAGAACGGTGTTGTCCACCCGTACAGCCGAAAGACACCATCAGATTTTGGAATCCACGATCCATATAGCGTTTCACGGAGAAGTCCACCATGTCGTATGCTTGGTTCAAGAATGGCAGAATCTCGCCATCTTCTTCTAAGAAAGTGATGACTGGCTCGTCCATACCCGTGAAGAACTGATAACGTTCGTATTTACCAGGATTATTGATTGCGCGACAGTCAAATACAAATCCTCCACCATTACCCGACGGGTCAGCAGGAATACCTTTCTTGTAAGAGAAGCTCAGCACACGCACCACCAGCGGTTTGCGCATACCTACGTCCTTGAACTGCTTCATCTCTGTCATCTCCTTGAGCACTTGAATCAGGTAAGGATAATCTTCACTGGCATATTTGAGCAGGTGGCGCAGGTTGTCAATGGCGAATGGTATGGATTGTAGGAAGTGAGGTTTCTTCTCAAAGTATCCTCTGAATCCGTAAGCGCCAAGCACTTGCATTGTTCTGAACAGGACGAAATGCTTCAGTGTTTCATAGAATCGCTCTCTATCTACGGGCAGGTATGTCTGCAATTCTTCTATGTAGAGTTCTACCAACTCTTCACGCAAATCGGGATGGAAGTTGGCTTTGGCTTGCCACAAGAAAGATGCCACATCGTAATACACCGGTCCTTTTCTTCCGCCTTGGAAATCAATAAAGTATGGTATATCCTCGCCATTCTCATCTTTCACCACCATGACATTGCGCGATTGGAAGTCACGGTACATGAATGCAGTCATATCGCTATTATTGAGCAAGATATATGCCAAGCGTTCGAACTCATTCTCCAACTTATCTTCTTGGAAATCCAATCCTGTTGCCTTCAAGAAGCAATACTTGAAGTAGTTCAGATCCCAGAGGATAGAACGCAAGTTGAATTCAGGTTGTGGATAACACTGTTTGAAGTCGAAGCTCTTGGCTCCTACTACTTGGAACTGTGCTAATGCGCGCATCGTTTTGCGCAACATATCTTTCTCACGCGCACTGAAAACACCCGTTTTACGTCCTTCGGCAATATAGTCGAAGAGCAGTACGTTACCCAGATCTTGTTGCACATAGTTCATCTCATCATCGCTAACGGCTAGTACGCGTGGAACGCGCAGGCCTAACTCCAAGAAATGTTGTGCCATATATAGAAAGGCATGGTTTTCGTCGCGCGAAGTGCCTTGTACACCTATCAACGACTCACTACCATCCTCACTCATGATACGATAGTATCTACGATTGCTGCCAGAGGCAGTCAAGGCTATTTGTTCGCCCGCTTTCTTGCCTGTGACTTCAAAAAATAATTGACCTAATGATTGCATAATTACCCAATGTAAAATATGCTACAAAGGTACTACTTTTTTATGAAATATGCAAAAAAATTCACTTTTTTTCAAAATTATTTGGTCATATCAAAAAAAAGCAGTACCTTTGCACTCGCATTCGAAAGGAAAGTAAGTCTTCCTAGCTCAGTTGGTAGAGCAACTGACTCTTAATCAGTGGGTCCAGGGTTCGAGTCCCTGGGAGGACACAAAAGGACACCCGATGGGTGTCTTTTTTTGTGCTCCTGCGGGACGAGAACCCTCCTATTGGGGTCCCCAAAAGAATCAAAGATTTTTTTGGGGAGAGTGAGCAACAGATGAATCAGCATTTTGCAGCGCAAAATCATATGAAGAATCTATTGCGAACGACGAGTCCCTGGGAGGACACAAAAGGACACCCGATGGGTGTCTTTTTTTGTGCTCCTGCGGGACGAGAACCCTCCTATTGGCGATTGGTGTAAAGTGTAAGGTGTAAAGGCAAGGATATGTTTGACAACAACCTCAACAACATAAACCAACAACATTCCGCGGCAATCAACTTCCTGCCGCGGCAAGGAATTATATTTCCATGAGCGCTCCGGAGTGTTGATCGGGGCGCAAGTTGTTGAAACAAGTTGTCTAAGTTGTTGTTATATGGGGACCCCAATCGCCCATAGCCAATGTTCATCACTCATCACTCATCACTCATAGTTCATAACTAACTACACCCATCGCCAGAGAGAATGCGCAATATTTTTTGTTTTTTAATGATATGTTTGCAGATTTCAAAAAAAAGCAGTAACTTTGCATGCAATTTATAACCTTCAAACATTATTTGTTATGCAAACTCCTTATGAATACCGCGCGCAAGCGCGCGAAGCACTCCAAGGCCGTTGGGGTGAGGCTGCTATTGTATCGCTCATCATTTTGGTTACAGCTGTGCTCATTTCCGTGCCATCCATTGTTGCTGAATGGGCAGGATCGCTGACCACCGTACTATCCGTTTTGGTACTACCTTTGCAATATGCTTACTATATTTCTTTGCTTGAGCGCACACGCGGTAGCGAGGAAGAATTGACACGTTTTACGCTGCAATATGCTATCAATCAGGCATACGCTAATACTCGTTTCTTGGTAGCAGGTCTGCTCATTATGCTCCTATCGATAGTGGCAGCAGTCTTCACTTTTGGTATCGGTGGAATTATTGTGAAGTATATGTACATCATGGTACCATATCTCTTGCACGATTATCCCGAACTTACTCCACGCGAGGCAATGAAACTCAGCCGCGAGATGATGAGTGGACAGAAGTGGGAACTCTTTGTGCTTGACCTCACTTTCATTGGTTGGGTTCTACTATCTATTCTTACAGCAGGATTGGGTATGCTATTTGTTGAACCTTATATGTCAACTGCTCGCGCTATATTCTACAAAGATCTGAAGGACGAAAAACTCATTGAGGAAACTGACGAAACGATTAGCACTACTGCCGAATAATGAAAGCAATGATTTTCTCAGCGGGTTTGGGCACACGCCTCAAACCGCTAACGGATACTACTCCCAAAGCCCTGATACCACTGGCAGGCAAAACGCTATTGCAATGGCAAATTGAGAAGCTGAAAGCGGCTGGCATTACTAATATCGTGGTGAATGTGCACCATTTTGCGGAGCAGGTCATTGATTATTTGCGCGAGCACAATAATTTCGGTTGTAATATACAAGTCAGCGACGAGCGTGACATGCTTCTCGAAACGGGTGGTGGTCTGCGCAAAGCGCAATCCCTCCTCACCTCATCGCCTGATAGCCCCATTGCTTTTGAACCTATTTTAGCATGCAATGCGGATATATTGTCGAATATCGATATCCCCACCCTGCTGAAAGCTTATAATCCTGACGAGATGGGCGTGGTAGTTGTTAGTCCACGCGAGACACAGCGTTATTTGCTTTTTGATGAGGATAACCGCCTATGCGGTTGGACGAATGTGGCGACGGGTGAAGTCCGCGGCCCAATAGCCAATAGCCAATCGCTGATAACCAACAAACGCCATCTTGCGTTCTCGGGTATGCAGGTGCTCAATCCACGCATTTTCGGGTGTATGGATAAGGTGGTGAAAGCGAAAGGGGATAAGTTCTCCGTGATTGATCTATATGTGAGTATTGCAGAAAAAGAAATTCTCAGGGCATTTATCCCTGAGAATTACCGTATGATGGATGTGGGTAAAATCGATCAGCTCTCCGATGCAGAGGCTTTCGCCACTACCCTATAACCCTTGCCAATACCCAATCGCCTACAAACAGTATTCTGGCACAATCATTTGTAGTGCGTGTTTTACGCAGGTTACTTTGCATGGGCCGCTAATGTCCATGACTATACCATCTGCCTCAAAGGACTGATGTTTCTTAGTGTGTACGAGCATATCGTCTGTAACGATAGGGTGCACGAAAGGCAGTTCGTGGAGTTTTCCGTTGAAGAGTTTAGAGACTGCTTGAGCTACTTGCTTCAATGAAGGTGGGGTGAGGAATATCGCATGCAATTGTCCATCCGAAGGGTCTGCTTCTGGATTGACACGCATACCACCTCCCACATACGAACCATTGGAAACGGCAGCGATGAATAATTTACCTTCTAGTATGGTCTCGCCTTTGACGTCAAGGCGCATGTGTTGGCTTTTGTATTTAGGTAAAGCGCCAAATAGTGCAAAGAAATAATTCACATGGTGGCTACCGATATAGTATTTCAATTGGTTAGCCATACGACAAACGAGCGGATCGAATCCAAAACCGAGTGAATTGATAAAATAGCGATGGTGTTCTATATTGTTTCGCCAATAGGTGACACAACCGACATCTAATGGTTTGGTTTTGCCAGCAAAGAAGATATCCAATGAGCGTTTGAAGTCTTTGGTCAATCCCCAATGGCGTGCGAAGTCATTTCCTGTACCGCGTGGCATAATACCGAACTTGATGTTTGCTCGTTGCTCAGGTGTGAGATTAGCTCGCATGATACCATTGATTACTTCGCTGATTGTACCGTCTCCACCAAGAACAAGTATTTGGGTGCAGCCTTTTTCCTCTACCAACTCGCGTCCCAGCTCGATGGCATGGTTCTCGTACTTCGTTACTCTATAGATAAAGGGTTCACGTCTTGCTTTGAGCAGTTTCCACAAATATAGGCGCTGCATACGAAATGCGCGCTTGCCTGATTTTGGGTTAATAATTATTCCTAACATAGTGCTTCACAGCGTTTTACGCCGATTAGTTATACCATTCAGTCCCTCATATCCCCGTTTTCGTCTGCAAAGATAATAAAAAAAATGCACACTACCAAAAAAGTGTGCATTTTTAATTATTTTATGCTGTTTTTTTCGATTACTTGAAATAAGCAGCAACTTTGTCGTTCTCAACAATTTCTTCTTGGAAGATGTAAGCACCTGTTTTAGGGCTCTTAACCATCTTGATACACTTGGTATGGTTACGACCTGCGTTACCAGTGTGAAGGGTTGCGACCGCTTTCTTTGCCATAGTACTAAGCCTTTCTTAATTAAAATGGTTAATTACTTAATTTCTTTGTGGATAGTGTACTTGTTGAGGATTGGGTTGTATTTCTACAATTCCATACGCTCAGGAGTATTCTTGCGGTTCTTTGTGGTAATGTAACGTGATGTACCTGGCATACCGCTGGCCTTGTGCTCGGTGCACTCCAAGATTACTTGGACACGTGCTTCTTTACTTTTCTTTGCCATAACGAATCCTCCTTAGTTTAAATGTAACCCTTCTCAGAAGCACGCTTCAAAGCGGCATCCAATCCGATTTTGTTAATAGTTCTCAGACCAGCTGCACTCACGTTCAGCATGATCCACGTATCTTGTTCTACCCAGTAGAACTTCTTGTGGAAGAGGTTCACATCAAACGTCCTTTTTGTGTGACGTTTTGAGTGAGACACGTTGCATCCACCCATGGCTTTCTTGCCTGTAATTTGACAAATCTTTGACATTTTATTTTTGTATTTAGTTTATTTCTAAGCAGTTACCCCAATTTTCTTCCCCATTTTCACGTTCCAAAACCACATACTATTCCCTACTATACGCGAAAAATCGTGCAAAGTTACTACTTTTTTTTCATTCCACCAAATAATTTTGCATTTTTTTGTAAAAAAATCTTCATTCTTCTTTTTCTTCTCCTTTTTAATTTACGCGCGCTTGCGCGTGTGGAGAAAATGCAGTACCTTTGTTGTCCAGTTTGGGTTCCCAGCAGCCGGTAGCCGGCAGCCACCACCCTGATCATTGGCCCCCGGTAGCCAGCAGCCGGTCGCCATAACCCTTTTTAAACAGAACGATATGCTCCCTATCCTCCTCCTTCCGTTATTGGGCACCGTTTTAGGTGCGGCGATGGTATTTTTGCCCAATCGCTTTATTGCTTCATCACCTGTAGCGCATAAGACGCTTTTGGGTTTTGCTTCGGGTGTGATGGTAGCAGCGAGTATTTGGTCGCTTATTTTGCCTGCGATGGAGATGTCGATAGAGGTGGGTGGCAGTGAGTGGATTCCAGCTGCTGTAGGTTTTGTGTTGGGTATATTGTTTTTGTTGTTGCTTGATACGTTGATTCCTCACTTGCATATTGGGTCGGATCAGCCAGAGGGTTTGCCTCAGCGCAAGCAGTGGCAGCGGACGACGATGTTGTCGGTAGCGGTGACGTTGCACAATATCCCTGAGGGTATGGCAGTAGGAGTACTGATGGCATCGGCTATGATAGAAGGTTCGGCAATTTCGATGTCTGCTGCGTGGGCATTGGCGATAGGTATTGCGTTGCAGAATTTCCCAGAGGGGGCGATATTATCGATGCCATTGCATGCTGAGGGCATGAAGAAAGGCAAGGCGTTTATGATAGGTGCTTTGTCGGGTATTGTAGAGCCTATTGCTTGTGTTTTAACAGCTTGGCTTATTGCTTCGGCGCCTAATAGCGTTGTTGCTTTACCGTATTTGTTGGCGTTCGCTGCAGGAGCGATGATGTATGTGGTAGTGGAGGAGTTGATACCAGAATCGCAAGCCGAACCACATAGCAATATCCCTACGTTGGGTTTCACGGCAGGCTTCGTGCTGATGATGATTTTAGATTGCGCGGTGTAACGGTTAAGACAACACCAACAATTATCTCAAGGAATCTTTACACTCTACACCATACACTTTACACCATATCCCTTGCCTTTACACTTTTTTAAGACAATTTTTGTCAATTATATTGTCAATTATTGTCAATTTCTTTAACAAAAATACGAGAGTGTGTCAAAATGCAGACACACTCTTTTTTATCGATTTTCTATGCCTTTTTCTACGTTTCCTTTACCTCTCCAGCCATCGTAACCGTTACCACCCCGTTACCACCTCGTTACTATCGTGTAGTTTCCCGGCAGACTG
>JAZUCY010000028.1:0-29489 GCA_045639365.1 Paludibacteraceae bacterium | reverse complement strand
TTGTGCTGCGTCGTATTCAACCACGAGGTCGAGGAGGCTGATAGAGCTATCCTCCATCTCATTAACGAGACCCTCGATCAAGCTGAGGATGTAGTTGTAGAATACTTGAAGAATAATAGCGATGATCAAACCGAGGAGGGTAGTCAACAGAGCGACCTTGATACCACCAGCCACAACGGTAGCAGAGATATCACCTACTTGTTGGATCTTATCGAACGCTTGGATCATACCGATAATGGTACCCAAGAATCCCAAAGATGGAGCGATAGAGATGAAGAGAGAAATCCAAGAGAGGTTCTTCTCGAGAAGACCGAGTTGAACACCACCATAAGAAGCTACAGTTTTCTCAACTACGTCAACGCCCTCGCTGTAACGGCTAAGACCTTGATAGAAGATACTTGCTACAGGACCACGGGTGTTGCGGCAAACTTCCAAAGCAGCCTCGATACCACCGTTCTTCAATGCTTTCTCAACCTCAGCCAAGAGAGCCTTGGTGTTAGTTTTGCTCAAGCTCAAATAGATGATACGCTCGATACAGAGTGCCAAACCAAATACCAAACAGATAAGAGTTGCAGCCATGAAGCCAGCACCACCTTCGATAAATTTGGTTTTGAGAGTCTTGTGGAGAGCTACGATACCGCCCTCAGCCTCTTGAGCCACTTCTTCTACTTCAACTGCAGGAGCCTCCTCAACTGCAGGAGCTTCAGTTACTTCCTCAGCTACAGGAGCAGCCTCAGCTGCCTCTTGAGCCATTACTGCAACGCTTCCGAAAGAAAACATTGCCAACACCGTCAGGGTTGCAAAAATTTTTTTCATACGATTTGTTTTTTAGTATTAAATTGTTTATAATTTGTTTTGTTCGTTTTTCTTGTTTTTTTGGGGGAGGGGGATTGCGTCGTAATCCCTAAGTCTGCCGACGGCATCCTTGCAATCCTTTCCCGTTCGCCCTCTCTCAAGCAAGCTTGGACGAGGACGGAGAGGGGGATTTCTTCGTAATCCCAACAAGCTGCCGCTGGCACCTTGTCCAAATCTTTTCTAAAACTCATTCGCTCAAGCAAGCTTGGACTCATTCGTGTTAGAAAATCTTTGCGGAGAGAGGGGGATTCGAACCCCCGAAACCCTTTTGGAGTTTACACGCTTTCCAGGCGTGCCTCTTCAACCACTCGAGCATCTCTCCTTCGTCGGAATGCGCTTGTCGCATGAACTACGCTTGTACAGCGTCCTTGGGCGACCGCGATTCCTCCTCTATCCTCGAGCCCACGAGGCTCTCGGATGGTTTTTAAAGAACACTTTTTTGACGATGTAAGTGCACACAAAATGACACAATACACCTTTCGACCGCAAAGGTACAAAAAATATTTGATATATGCACAATAGTTTGCGATTTTTTTTTATTTTTTCACAAATTTATAACAAAAAGTGCCTTTGCATTGGCAGTTGTCACCTCATTTACCCGTTCTGGAGAGCAATTATACACCTCTGATAGCCTTTCTACTACGTATCGCATCCAGCGACTCTCGTTGCGCTTTCCGCGGTATGGAACAGGTGCCATATAAGGAGCATCCGTTTCCAGCACCAAGCGCTCCAATGGTATGCCAACAAGGTGCTCTGCTAACTTGCAATTCTTGAAAGTCAGCACGCCACCAATCCCTAAATAATAGCCCATGTCCACCACCTGCTGCGCCACTTCGTGGCTGCCACTGAAGCAATGCATCACACCCTTCACAGAGGGGAACTCACGCAATATCTTCAGCGTATCTTCGGTAGCATCGCGACTATGAATCATCACGGGCAAGTGATACTGCTCCGCCCAACGCATCTGCTCGCGCAAGGCCTCGTGCTGCTGCTCCTTAAAAGATGTGTCCCAATGGTAGTCCAAGCCTATCTCACCAATGGCGATGAGGCGACTACGTCGCAGTGGTGTCGCTTCGCGAGGTATGTCGGCTTCGCCGATGTTGTGCGCCTGCGGCGGGTGTAAAGTGTAGGGTGTAGAGGTAAGGTTTTCGTCCACCGCTGCTTTGATAGCTGCAAGTTGCTCCTGCCAATCTTCTTTCACATTCTCTGGATGCAAGCCCAACGCAGGGAATAGATAATCAGGATAGCGGTCGCAGCCCCCCAAGACATCTTGGACGGATGTCTTATCTACACCAGGTACTAGAATAGCCTCTACGCCATCTTGGCGTTGCTCTGCCAAGAAAGCATCTAATCCGTCCGCATACTGCGGATCATCTATATGACAATGGGTGTCGATCATAAGTGTTGTTAGTAGTTGTGTAGGGTTGTGTAGCGTTGTTTAGTATTGTTTTTTGTAGAGGATACTGCTGTCGCCGTAGCTGAGGAAGCGGAAGTTGTGCGCTAAGGCATAATCATAAATCCTATGCCAATCGCCTCCGACAAAAGCACTAACCAACAGCAAGAGTGTGGATTTAGGTTGATGAAAATTTGTAATCAACTGATCTACAATGTGAAACACATACCCTGGTTTGATCATAATCTGCGTTTCAGCATGCAATGTGTCTTGATTCGTGGCATCTAAATAATCCACAATCGCCTGCAAAGCCTCGCGTGTGCTCAATGTATAATCATGTTCGTATGGGGCGAACTGAGACACGGACAACGTTGTGTAGGATTGTGTAGGGTTGGGTATGGCTGTATAGAGTTGAGTGCCAAGGAAATATAGGCTTTCGAGCGTTCGCATACTCGTTGTACCCACGGCTACAATATGTCCTAGATTATCCATGAGTTTGACGATTGTATCGCGTGGCACAGCTATAATCTCCGTATGCATGGTGTGCTGGTTAGCATCTGCCACTTTTACTGGTTGAAAGGTTCCTGCACCCACATGCAACGTCACCTCAGCGGTCTGTACGCCTCGTTGGCGTAAGTCACTCAGCACATTGTCCGTAAAATGCAAGCCAGCCGTTGGGGCAGCTACCGAACCTTTGATGCGCGAATAGACGGTCTGATAGGTGGTCTTGTCGCTCTCCTCGGTCTTGCGATTGAGGTATGGCGGAATAGGCAGTTCGCCTACGGCATCTAATATTTCAGCGAAGCTGAGGTTTAGACCGCCTTTGGCTATTAGACCATTACACTGTTGGACCGCTTCGCTGTCAGACCGCTTCGCTGCAAGATTCCATGAGAAGTGTACAGCGAAGGTATTGCCTGTTTGTTCGCCTTTTTCGGCAAAGAGGGTAATATGTTCGCCAGAGGGGAGTTGCACGGGCAGAGACAATGCGCCCGTCTTCCACTTCTTGGCATTACCGATCATGCACTTCCATGTGCAACCATTAGTGCTACCCAAACTGAGTTGGTAGTCATGTGGCTCCAGTGGCTCCAGACAGAAGATCTCAATGCGTGCGCCCTGGGGGTGTAGAGGGTTGTGTAGGGTAGTATGGGATGGCGTAGGAGCGGGCGGATTTTTATGGAACTCCAATCGCGCTTGTATTACGCGCGTGTTATTATATATAAGGAGTGCCCCCTCGGACAAATACTCGCCTACGCGATAGAATTGATCTTCGCTCACCTTGCCATCGTGGTAAACGAGCAGTTTGCTCTGGTCGCGCTCTGCCAGGGGGTATTTGGCAATACGCTCGTCAGGCAAAGGGTAGTTATATTCTTCTATAAGGATTTCTTCCATGTCTTGCGGTCACCTTTGAAAAGCACATATTGATTAAACAAACAATCCAAGTCACCGTTCACCAAACGAATACGCTTGGCAGGGCGCAGCCCTACGCACTTGAGCGCATCCTCGTTGCTGGAGATAATCCACGCCGTAGCCCCGTTGAACTGATGCTTGAGGGTTGTACCCATATCTTGATATAGACGCAATACATCTTTATCCTGCGAGAGACGCTCACCATACGGTGGGTTCATCATCACGAGTGCGCCGTCGGTGTTCTTGTCTGCCAATTTGAGTTCTTGCACACGAATCTGCTTGATTTCTATATCGCGTTGCAGATTAGCCGATTGCACGTTCTTGGTAGCAGCTTGTACGGCATAGAATCCTGCGTCGGAGCCGTAAATCTTGTGCTGGAACTCGCGCTCACGGCTATCGTCGCTGTATATATCCTCAAAGAGGTCAGCATCGAAATCAGCCCACTTCTCAAAAGCAAATCCCTTGCGATAGATACCTGGTGCTATGTTGCGCGCAATGAGGGCAGCCTCTATGAGCAAGGTTCCTGAACCGCACATAGGGTCGTAGAAATCGCTCTCCCCTTTCCAGCCCGCAAGCAGCAACATGCCCGCAGCTAATGCCTCATTGATAGGTGCTTGGGTGTTAGCGACACGATAGCCACGTTTGTGGAGACTCTCGCCTGAACTGTCGAGCGACACGGTCACTAAGTCTCCTGCAATATGCACATTGATATAGAGGTCGGGGTTGGTGAGTTGCACACTGGGGCGAACGCCACCATGCTCCATCCACCAGTCCACGATGGCATCCTTGACGCGGTAGGTGATGAATTGCGAATGGCGAAAGAGGTCAGAATAGACGGTAGCATCAATCTGGAATGTGGTCTTGGCAGTCATGTGCTGCGCCCAGTCTTGTTGCTTGATTTGTTGGTATATCTCGTCTGTGGTTTTAGCTTTGAAGGTGGCAATTGGCACTAAGATACGCGAAGCGGTACGCAAACAGAAGTTTGCGGTATAGAGCATACGTTTATCGCCAGTGAAGGACACCGCACGGCGCTCAACCTGCACATTATTCGCTCCAAGGTCAATGAGTTCTTTAGCAAGTACTTGCTCCAAACCCTTGAAGGTCTTTGCCAACATTTGAAACTCGTGGTTCATCAAGATAATTATGAATATTTGAATTATATAGGGGATTATTTGCTAACGCGTAGATAGAGGAGTACGCCAATGGCAAGGAACATAAAATTCGGCAACCACACACTCATAAACGGCGACATCACACCGCTTACAGAGAAGGTGGTAGATACTGTGGAGAAAAGAATATATAGCGCACTCAGTGTAAGTCCCACACCCAAGTTCTTGCCCATACCGCCACGCACTTTCTTTGAGCTGAGCGTTACGCCTAAGAGTGTCATGATAAATGCACCAATGGGGCTTGCCCATCGTTTCCACCATTCCGTTTCGAAGGCTTGTACATTGCCCGAACCACGTTGGCGTTGGGTCTTAATGTATGCTCTGAGTTCGGGGTTAGGCATCATCTGTGCATTCTCGGCAGTATAAAAGAGCTCTTTGGGGAGCACAGGGATAATGGTATCTAATCGAGTACCTCGTGTGAGTGTCTCGCGCATGCCATCGAACTCACGACGTACATACTTGTCAAAGTGCCAATTGTAGGCAGAATCATAGTGAATACGGTCAGCGGTTATGCGCATGGTGAGTTGCTTACCATCGAAATGCTCCAACGAAGAGCGGTAACCCATGTTGGTGCGTTTTTGGAAGCTCTCAATATACAAGATAGTACCAGGATCTACTTCCATCTGCACATTGCGTGCATTCTCGCGACTAAAATGCTGAATATACTTATCCTGAAAAGTGAGCATCTTCTCCGAAGCAGGTGGAATAACATAACCCGTCATCCAAAATGAGAAGACAAACAGCAACAATGCACTCACAAAATAGGGGTACATCAGTCTATGGTAGCTCACTCCGCTTGCCATGATAGCAATAATCTCGCTATCGCCTGCCAACTTGGAAGTGAAGAAAATCACAGAGATAAAGATGAAGAGTGGACTAAACATGTTCATAAAATAGGGTATGAAATTCAGATAATAGTCAAAGATAATTTCTCTGATAGCTACCTGATTCTCAAAGAAGTCGTCCAACTTCTCTGTTAAGTCGAAGACAACCGCAATACTCATAATGAGCACAATCGAGAAGAAGAATGTGCCAAGGAATTTACCTATTATGTATTTGTCGAGTCGTTTCAAAACTACGATGATTTTTTATATTAAAGACAACATCAACAACTCCTGCGCGCGCCCAACAATGGCGCTTGCCTAAGGATAATTGCTGTTAATGTTGTTTTCTAATGGTTAATAAATATATTCTCCCGTGCCGCTGAGCAATGTTGGCGAAGCGGAATTGTTGTTTAAGTTGTCTTTCTTAAATATAGGATATAATCATTGTTATTACATTCTCTGCATGAGGCGAGGGGTGATTTCGTCTTTCCATGCCTTGAAGTCGCCTGCCAAGATATGCTTGCGCGCTTCGCCTACAAGCCAGAGATAAAAAGCCAGATTATGGATACTCAATATCTCTAAGCCTAACATCTCTTGTGCGTGGATTAAATGTCGCACGTAAGCACGGGTATAGTGATGGTCCACAAAGCTCGTTCCGCAAGGATCAAGCTCCGTAAAGTCATCTTCCCATTTTTTATTGCGCAGGTTCATCACGCCATTTTGGGTGAAGATCATACCATTGCGACCGTTGCGTGTTGGCATCACGCAGTCGAACATATCCACTCCGCGCTCTATTCCCTCTAAGATATTCCAAGGGGTACCTACACCCATGAGATAACGAGGTTTGTTTTGCGGGAGAATATCATTGACCACTTCGATCATGGCATACATCTCTTCGGTCGGCTCACCTACTGCCAATCCGCCAATGGCATAGCCATCGCGATCTAAATCACGTAAGCGTTTGGCTGCCTCTTGGCGCAGCTCGGGATAGACACAACCTTGCACTATAGGGAAGAGGTGTTGCTTATATCCATATAGGTCTGGCGTATTGTCAAAGCGTTGGATACAACGATCGAGCCAACGGTGGGTGCGTTCCATAGACTTTTGCGCGTAGTTGCGGTCTGCTGTTCCTGGGCAACATTCATCGAATGCCATGATGATGTCTGCACCTATCTCGCGTTGTATATCCATCACATTCTCAGGGGTGAACATCAGTTTTCTGCCGTCAATATGCGATGAGAACTGTACGCCTTCTTCGGTCATCTTGCGAATATCGGTGAGTGAGAAGACTTGAAAGCCTCCAGAGTCAGTCAGGATAGGACGTGTCCATCCTTCAAAGCGGTGCAATCCGCCAGCTTTATGCAGGATATCAGTACCAGGACGTAGGTAGAGGTGGTATGTATTACCCAAGATAATTTGTGCATTGATATCCTCTTCGAGGAAAGTTCGTTGCACGCCTTTGACTGTACCGACGGTGCCTACGGGCATAAAAATAGGGGTTTGAATATCCCCATGGTCGGTATGTACCACACCTGCGCGTGCGCATGAGTGCGCATCCGTATGTATGAGGTCAAAAAATGCCATTAAGCGAGGTGGTTGTTGGTTGGAAAAACAATAGCAGGTTTGAAGTCTTTGACTTCATCTTCTGTCATCAGGGCGTATGCCATGATTATCACCATATCTCCCACATGAACCAAGTGTGCCGCAGCTCCATTGATGCAGATGCAACCGCTACCGCGTTTGCCAGGAATGACGTATGTCTCAATGCGTGCGCCGTTGGTATTATCCACGATTTGCACTTTCTCTCCAGCAAAGATATTCGCAGCGTTCATGAGGTCTTCGTCGATAGTGATACTACCGATATAGTCTAAGTTGGCTTCGGTCACCGTCACGCGGTGAATTTTGGATTTGAGTATTTGTAACAACATTTTTGTACAATTTTGGGTGCAAAATTACTATAAAATTTCGATATACGCAAAAAAAGTGCGTAAAAATTTGCACAATTCAAAAAAAAGCAGTACTTTTGCAGCCGATTTCGAGGAGAGATGGCAGAGTGGTCGATTGCGGCGGTCTTGAAAACCGTTGAGCTGAGAGGCTCCGGGGGTTCGAATCCCTCTCTCTCCGCCAGAAAAAGAAAGGAGTTCCGTAGAGGAACTCCTTTTCTTTTTTGTATTGTTACAAAGTAGTCGGGAGGCTCGGCAGCAGAGAGAAGGACAATACGCGGAATACTCGTCGAATACACCGAGGGCAGAACAAGAGAACAAAGTGTCCACAAATTAATGCGCTAACTACTCGGTAACCACCTTATTCCCGTTCGGCAAGCCCTGTCGCTATTGCAATAGGGCATCCAAACCTGCAGTGAGAGCAAAGAGTGTGACATTCCAGTTGATGGTCACCTCGTTGGACGCATAGCTTGGTTGGAAATCCAAATAGCACTCGTCAGCTGACACATTCTCTGGATATTTGACACCATCTATACCCTCGTCTTGGCGCATACGATTAGGACCACCTGCCAAGAAGCCAGGCAAAGTTCCTTTGGAATGGCTATAGGATAGGCGATGGTGAGGATCTTTGGTTGGTTTAACACCAAACCCAGTCACATAGCAATACCCCGTAGCATTCTGCCCCAGAACATGGTTGAGGCAACGCTCTGCATTTACCAAATATTTCTCCTCGCCAGTTAAATGATATGCATAGAGGCATTGCACACCACGCCAGCAACAACCCTCCGAGTTGCAACCCCAGAAGAAATCTTCTTCTCTGTTTCCGTATGGCGAACGATGTACGGAGATGGTTTCAGCTTCGTCTATATAAGTCTTCAAATACGCCAACAAAGCTGCTTTTTTCTCTGCAGCGAACTCCTCTACACCTTGAGGATGTAATATCCACTCAATGGAAGCTAACTCCGTCACATCGCCCCAAGTAGCAGGGGTGAAGGCAGCAGGGCAATATGCTAATGCAGCATCGCGATACTGATTGTCGCGTGTTAGGAGATAGAGCTCTGTAGCAGCCCAATAGAACTCACCTTGTACATCATAGTCGTCGTATGCGCCTGTGATGACGGCAGGAGTATATTGCTCGTTCATAGCATTTTGGTCGTAGTAGATAGCGGGATGCGCCAAAGCCCAATCCCATGCTCGCAAGGCAGCTGCTGTAGCCTCAGCTACAAAGCCAGGATAGACATGCTCATAGGGTGCATATACGCGTGCTGCGAGTGCCATAGTGGCTGCGAAATCGAGTGCAGCAGCGGTAGTCTTGAGCACTACATAACGAGGTTTTTGACATTCGTCAGGACGAATAAACGATTCAAACTCAGGGTTGGTAAGTTTGTGGTACACGCCACCATCGGTATCTTGCATAGTAAGCATCCAACGAATATTATACATTGCTTCCGCCAACATATCAGGCACAGGCAAAGAGGACTCAGGAATATTGAGCGACAACGTATCGTAGTACGCGGATTGTTGCTCGTATGCCATGAGAAAGACGCCCATAGTATAGCCACTATTGACAATATACTTATTGTAGTCGCCTGCATCGTACCAACCACCTGGTGAAGCAATCACAGTATTTGCTGGGCGTTCGTCAGTAGCTGCAGAAGGGTGTACAAGCACATGGTCGTCGGGGTGACCAGCTGCACGTGCATATCCCTCGGCAAAAGGTTCCTCTATAGGCATGGCACTGCGTTGGTGATAGAAGGCACGCAATGCCTGACGTGTGAGGTAGCGATAAGGTCGAGGGGAGATTGTCAGCTTGGTAGATTGTCCCAGCGCATGTATGGTGTAGTTACCAGGAGTGGTAAGCGCAGAGAAATCCACCAATTGGCGTGGTTTGCCCGATACAGGATTG
Organism: Paludibacteraceae bacterium; assembly: GCA_045639365.1. GTDB lineage: Bacteria > Bacteroidota > Bacteroidia > Bacteroidales > Paludibacteraceae > Colicola. The sequence goes on along the minus strand of JAZUCY010000028.1, from coordinate 19,992 downwards.
AGCATCGTGGTAGAAGCTAGACCCGTCCACACGGTATCGCCTGCCTCAGAGAGAATATACACAGAGCAAGGTGGAGCATCGGTAGCGCAGACATCAATAGTGGCGGTCTTCTCTTGTTGCGGAGAAAAACCTACCTGATTGATACGAATCTCAGAAGAAGATGAAGAGTGCTTGCACCCCATAAGGGCACAAGCACAAATGAAAAATAAACCTATTTTATACATAAAAGAATCATTATTTCTTAAGTGGGAACTTATATGCCAGAATACCCATCAACAATGCGATAGCTGCAGGGAAAAGTGAGAAGAGTGACCAGACCATGGTACGCACTGTTTCTTCATTAGTGATAGTGACAATCGTTTCACCCGTTAGAATATCTGTTTCGGACACTAATCCTGCAATACCTAACAGCAAGGCTATCAAACTGCCTGAAATAGCTCCACCCAATTTCTGCGCCATCGTACCAGAAGAGAAGATTAGTCCCGTTGAACTGGTACCATTGGTTTGGGTAGCATAATCAGCCACATCAGCATACATGGACCACAAGAGTGGCGAATAGAGTCCTGCACCGATAGATGTGAGTACAGATACTGCCACCATGAGCCAAATATAAGCAGGGTTCATCGGTATGAAGAAATAGCCCACAGAGAACACACAACAAATGACGGATGCCCACACAAAAGCCATACGCTTGGAGCCTATCCAACGTGTGAAAGCAGGACTGAGTGCACCAAAGATCATACAAGTGACTTCGCTGAATGCCATGAAGACGGTGTAATTGATAATCAGTTTACCAACTGTGACATCGCCACCAAGGCAGTAGGTCAGCATATATCCAGCAGCTGCATAGCGAAAACCATTGAAGAAATTGGTGCAAACAGCTACAAGGGTCATATACACCCAAGGCTTGTTGCGCACAAGGTCAATATACTGACGGAAACTAAATTTCTCTGCTCGAATCGGTTGGCAACGCTCTTTGGTGAGCAGACCGCAAGCGAGTGTCATGGCAGCTGCTATGATTCCGAAGACAGCACCGAGCACTGCATACTGATGTTGGCTACTACCACCAATCATCTTCTGCAAATATGGGAAGCTAAGCAATGTGATAAATCCCATAGCGTATGCTCCTACCATACGGAATGCAGAGAATTGGTTCTTCTCATGATCATCCTCAGTCATCACACCCAAGAGTGAGCCGTATGGCACATTCACCATCGTATATACCGCCATCATTAGCAGATAGAGGGTATATGCCCATACACGTTTGCCTGTAGGTCCTAATTCGGGAGTGAAGAATAGCAAAGCGAATATCAACCCAAATGGTATAGCACCAAAGATGAGCCAAGGACGATAGGTACCCCAACGCGATTGTGTGCGATCGGCTATGCTACCCATCAAAGGGTCGGTCACCACATCGAAGAGGCGCGCAATGAGCATCAGTGCTGCTGCATCTGCAAAGGATAGACCGAAAACATTGGTGAAGAATAGCGGGAAGGCAATGGACATGATTTTCCAAGTGATGCCGCCAGAGGCGGCATCACCGAGTGCATATCCTATTTTTTCTTTCAGTGCAGCCATTACTTGAATGTAATTTTAGTAACAGTTACACCAAATCCTACAACAGACATCGCGCCAGTACGATCAACAGCCTCTTTACCCGCAGCCTCATACGTGAAGCTATATGGATTAGGCTGACCTTCCATACCATCCACTTGTGGTAAGAAGTCGTAATCCCACCATGGTGTGGTGACACGCATTGCGTGGTAATCTGCTGCAGGTATCTCGAAGTAAACATAGATAGTAGCACCCACTGGTACAGCAGCCATTGCGCTAGCATCTACCTTTACGAGATCTGCATTCCAATCGATAGTCACAGAACCTGTCCAAATGGTAGTCTCGGATGGAACAATGGTCTTAACTTGCTCTACAGCACCTTCGTTGGTGATAAAGAGTACCGCTGATCCGTCCTTGTTGAACATAGCAAGTGTATATTCGCCCACCTCTACTGCAGGAGCGGTGAGAGTGATGGAATTGTCAGTCACCTGCAAATCTGTAATCTCGATATCATCGACCTTAACTTTCACTACGTTCTGCAAGTTAACACCTGTGATTACCCATGTGCTACCAGCAGGCATCTCAGCGAAGCCAGCCAATGCCACAGCACCATTGTGTACATCGATGTTGTCCGCACCATAGATCTTGCCATCAGCATCTTGCAAACGGAGAAAATAACGACCATCTTCTGTATCAGGCAAGATGAACTTGAGGAATCCATCCTCTTGGTAGGTTGGGGTGAGTGTATGTACTGGCTCAAGACCATAGATGTCCTTCGAGATAATCACGGTCTTTGCCTTGCTGAGGTTTTGACCATCGATTTGTGTCTCTACGCCAGGAGCGAGGTGACGACCTGCAGCAGGAGCTGCTGCGTATGGATCGTAGTCGTATGGATGTACTGTAACAGTACCTGTACGCTCTGTGCGCAAACCTGCATCTGTTACAGCCTCAATAGTGAGTGCGTAGGTACCTGCAGGGAAGCACATATCCATCTTAATACCCGTATATACCAATTGATTGTCAAGATACCAGTTGACAGTAGTATATTTAGATGGAGTGACAGTTACAGAGTCATATAGCGGTGTATCTGGATTCAGCAAGTCGTATGTGAAGGTACCAGTACCAGACTCGTTGTAAGGTGTCAGAATGATAGGAGCATCATCGGGTGACTGGGTGTCAAATGGCGCTTCGGACTGACAACCTGTGAGGATCGTTGCAGCTGCTAAAGCGATAAGCAGCAATATATTTTTCGTTTTCATAAATAGAACTTTTAGTGATTAATTGACTACTCTATTATTTCACATCCCACCACAGGCGAGCATGCCATGAGTAGGCACCTACGCGTTGGATAGCTTCGTCGTAAGCCTCTTTGCTATAAGTTTGCTCTTTGAGCGGATAGCACAAGCGTACAGGGATTTCAGCGCCATCAATGAGTGGGTTCTTAGAGTTAGGAGCATTGAGTTTTGGCCAGTCCGAGCGACGGAGATTAGACCAGCACTCAGCAGGGTTATGGAAGTGCAGGATCCATGCCTGGGTGTTGATTTGACTCTTTTGTTGCTCTGTCACAGTACCAAAAGCAATAGCAGGTTGAGCGATATAGTCTGCAAACTCTGCATCTGTAATAGCGGTGCAACCATAGTAGTTAGCCAGCATGTCCATAGCAGCACGGATACCTGCTTCGTACGTGGACTTAGCATCGTCTGATGTCCATCCCAACACAGCAGCCTCTGCACGCAAGAAGCATACCTCAGCGTATGTCATGATTACACCAGGGTTGTCTGAACGTAGGAAGTTGTTAGCCAACTTAGGCATGAGCCAACGTGGGTTGCTACCTGGGTTGTAATCAGGATGCGCAGCTTGGATACTAGCCACTTGCTCAGCCAATGGACTACCAGGTAGTTCTGGATAAGTAGGCCAGTTGTCCCAAGAGAACTCACCTGGAGCAATCATGTGAACCACCTTGGTACCTGGGTTAGATGCTTGGGTAGCCATCACTGCGTCTGTCATGTCAATACGACCATCCGCAGAAGAGAGTGACATAAAGTCATCAATGAAGAAGCGGCAAAGGCGCAATGTACGTGGATCGTTGTGGTTATAGAGTTGCTCCCAGAGTGTCTGGCAGATATACGATGGGTTGTTAGCAGGGTCATTGCCATAGAAGAACTTAGACATGGCATTACCGCGGAAGTCGGAGTAAGACTCTTGACCGAAACTATAACTTACATTCAGGTGCTTCACGCAGGCGTCTTGTGCTGCACTGGTCATAACACCAGCAGCCAATGCTGCGGCAAACTCCTCTTTAGCCAAATCTGGCAACACATCGGAGATACGCATTGCATAGCGCAAACGTAGCGAGTTAGCAAAGGCTCTCCATGCATCTACATTACCACCAAAGATAGGGTCGCTGCTGATAGGAGCAGCATTGATGTTCATCTGCTCAGCAGCCGCTTTCAGTTCCTCAAAGAATGAACGATAGAGCTCCTCCTGTGTGTCGTATGCAGGTTTGGAATTACCTGTGATATAACCTAAGCCCGCTTCGCTAAATGGTACATCGCCATAGAAATCAGCGAGCACTGCACCCGTATAAACGCGGAAGATACGCAGTGCAGCGTTGATATTGACTTGCGAGAGATCATCCTTGGTATTCTCAATGGCATCGGTGAGATTGCGGATAGCGCCAGGATAGAGGTTGTTCCATGGGCGTGACATCTCGTTGTCGTCCATACGGTGTTGTCCACCGTAGTTGGTGGTATTCCAACAACCCATGAGTTGCTGTGTGAACGCGTATGTATAGAGTCGATGCACATCGACATAGTTCATATCGCCGAACATTTGAAGCTCAGCATACGTGAGTTGCGATGCTGGATTGACGTATGCCGCCTTAGTAGGATCGGTATTAATCTCCTCGTACACCTTGTCGGAGCAAGATGCGAGAACAGCTGCCGATGCGAATAATATAAAAAGTTTCTTAATCATAATCGTAAGAAGTTTGCTGTGTTAGAACTTAAGGTTAACGTTTAGACCATAACTACGACGGCTTGGCAATGAACCATACTCCAATCCAAGACCAGAGGTGTTATATTGTGCGTCAGGATCGATATCCTTGATATTCTTCCAAATGATGAATGGATTACGAGCGACAAGGCTGATACCTACATGTTTGAGTACACCTTTCTTATCGAGCCACTCTTTAGGGAAATCAAGGCTGAGTGTCAACTCACGGCACTTGATATAGGAATTGTCGTAGATAAAGAGTTCTGGAGAATTGCGTGACACTTCCATCCAATAGTCTTCTGGATTGATGTAGATGTCGTTCTCGCGATAAGTGCCATCGCCATTGTCGATCACGCCATCCACGAGGTAACCACCTGTAGCTACCCAACCACTTGTTACACCAGCGGCGCGACGCTCTTCTTCTGACTGATACCACTCAGCACGACCTGCGAGGGTCTCACGCGCTTTACCAGTCTCAAAGGAAGAACGTTGTGACATAGAGAAGATGTCAGCACCAACCTTCACATCGAAGAGTGCGGTCAGGCTAACCATCTTGTAGCGCAAAGTGGTAAGCACACCGCCTGTCCAATCCCATTGTGCGTTTCCGAGCACCTTGTTCTCGCTGGTATAGGTTGGCAAACCAGTCTCTCCATTGACAATCACGCGACCATCTGCTGTGCGTGCCAAAGCTGGACCACAGATAGCGCCATACTCTTCGCCCTCGCGAGCAGATACATATACGTTACACCAAGTAGCTTTGGCCAACTCCAATTCGGTGGTACCCTCGGTGAGGGACAGCACCTTGTTGTTGTTCTTAGACCAGTTGATGTTCAAATCCCAACTGAAGTCCTTGGTTTGTACGATACGGGAACCGAAGGTAACTTCGAAACCTTGGTTGAGAATCTCACCCGCATTGATCATACGTGAGTTATATCCACTAGTAGGAGAGATGGCCATACCAATAATTTGGTCACGAGACTTCTGATGATAGAAAGTGAAGTCAAGGCTAAGGCGTTGGTTGAACCATTTGGTCTCAAAACCAGTCTCAATGGAGCGAGTGCGAGTAGGTTTGAGGTCAGCGTTAGGAATGGTGTTTCCGTACACATAACCGATGGTATAACCAGAATAGCCGAATTGTGATTTGGTATAACGCAGACTCAATTGATAAGGGTCGGTATCGCTACCTACCTCAGCCCAACTCAAACGCAGTTTACCATAAGGCAAAACCTTGCGATTAGACTTGATAAGCTCTGAGAATACCCACGAACCACTTACAGAAGGATATACGTAGAGGTTGCTACCGCTAGCCAAGGTAGATGACTTATCGCCACGTACAGTAGCATCGAGGTACAACATGTGACGCCATCCAAAGTTAACAGAACCGAATGCAGATACAATACGCTTGTTGTATGTAGCTTCTTCTACAGATTGGTCCTCGAAACTACCCATTGCAATCACCTCGCGGATACCCATGTTGGTTCCTGTGTTGATAGTGGTACTGTTGTGCACATTATAGAGGTTAGCACCAGCAGTGGCTGTGAGGTCAAAGTCACCCCAACTATCATTGTAGATAGCCAGTAACTCGGCGTTGATCATACGGTTGTTGAAGTAACTATTTTGCAAACGACCAGCCTCGTAGCCAGGAGTAGTAGGATATTTGAAATCAGAGAACTCAAAACGATTCAACTCAGCACCTACAGTGGCTTGCACTTTGAGTTGAGGGATGATATTGTAAACAATCTTACCATTCATACGCAGGAGATCCTTGTATGATTGGTTTTTGTTCTTATTAATATCCCAATATGGGTTCACGTTGTATGGATCCATACCATTCCAGTTCTGATACTCGCCAGACTCATTCTCGTAGTTCTTGAGCCATGATTGGTCATACGTAGTCGAGAGGGTCATCAAGTTCTTACCTACGTTAGACTTATCGTCGCCCAATGCAGGACGATTCTTCACATCTTCGTGGGTGTAGTTGGCTGTGAAATCAAAGTCCACAGGCCCCATAGATGTGTTAGCACGCAGGTTCAACGTGTTGCGACTCATGCCAGAGTTAGGCAGGATATCCTTATTACGCATATCCGTTAAGGTGAAGCGAATACCAGACTTGCCTGTATTGGTAGATACAACGGCAGTATTTGTTGTAGTAAGACCTGTCTCGAAGAAGTTAGCCGTGTTATTAGGAATAATCAAGAAAGGATGCTCTTGTCCATCAAAATAGCGCAGCATTAATCCGCCGTCCGCTTTAGGACCCCAAGACTTATTGGTATTGCTCACAGCATCTATATTGTATTGTCCGTCAGCACCCATACCATAGACTTGTTGTACGTTATCCCACTTGCTTAGTTGTGACTCCACGGTAAAAGTACCATTGTACTCCACTGCCCATTTAGAGTCGCCGGTGTCGGCCTTTTTGGTAGTGATGAGAATCACACCATGGCTGGCGCGACTACCATACAATGCAGCAGCTGCAGGGCCTTTGAGTACGGACATTGACTCGATGTCATCGGGGTTGATGGAGGAGATACCATCGCCCAAGTCATAGCCACCTTCTGTACCAGCAGAACCAAAGTTGGTGTTGTCCATAGGTACACCATCAATTACGTAGAGTGGTTGGTTGTTACCCGTCATCTCGGTAGTACCACGCAGCATGACGCGAGTAGAACCTGATGCACCAGAGGCGGTACCTTCGACCACCAAACCAGCTACGCGACCCGCCAATGAGTTGACTACGTTGGTCTCTTTAGCCTTGGTGAGTGCTTCACCTTTTACTTCGCCTACTTCGTAGCCCAACGCTTTTCGATCGCGTTTGATACCCATAGCTGTGACTACAACTTCTGAAAGCACCTCGGTGTCTTCTGTCATGGTCACGTCCAATAGATTACCTATCACAGTGATAGTTTGCGAACTATAACCTACATACGAGAACTCAAGTTCATCGCCCAGGTTAGCTTCAACAGCATACTTACCATCCATATCGGTAATTGTACCGTGGGTGGTACCTTTCACGTGCACACTGACACCCATCAGTGGACCTTGTTCGTCCACGATAGTACCAGTCACGATGTTCTGTGCTAATGCCCAACTCGTACTGCCCAGCAATAGAGCGATGAGGCATAGCAAAAGTCTAAAATAGGATTTCATACTATTTAGATTAGTGGTTAATAAATATGTTTGATTGTTTGGTTGTTTATCGTATCAACGTCTTGCGACCATTAATGATCACTACGCCCTTGTAGTTTTCATCTACTTTTTGACCCATCAAGTTGTAGCGAATACCATCATTCTTGATGGCTACGTTCTCTACTGCTGTTGGAAGCTCAATAGGAGAAAGGCTCACTTTCTTCACCTTGAAACCATGACCGTGGATAGCGAAACCACGCTCTGCTACAATAGTTTTGATATCTTGAGTAAGTACCAAAGTAGCTACAGTGTCGGTGGTAAAATCCACTTGTCCTGGAGTTCCAGGAAGGGTACTCCACCATCCATCATCGAATTTATATGCAGAATACGCATTGTCCTCAGTAGGAGCTGCTTCAAATTGGAAATACAATGTTGTTCCTACTTCAAGTTGTGCAATAGTCGCTTGACTGAGGAATTTCCACTCTCTATTGGCAGCGTGCTCGGTATCGCTTTCTTGATAGTGCCAAGATACAAAATGGTCGCCCTCCCAAAGTACATCGCCTTGTGGTTGTGGATCTTCACCCGCTTCGTCGGTCAAGGTAGCTTTCACCACGTTGAAACCATGACCGTGGATAGCAAAACCACCTTCTGCGATAGCAGCTTTCACCTCTGCGTTCATAGGCAATTTCGCTACGGTAGCACCTGAGAAATCTGTACCTGCTTGTCCTGGGAGCAATACCCAACTCCAATTGTCGATTTGATATTTCGCGTATGTAGCATCTGGCGTTTGTTCGAGATAGAAACATACGGTAGTACCTTCTGCATAACTTGCGAAGTCGGTTTGTCCCAGATGTTTCCACTCTTTGTGTTCATCGCCATCTGGCAAATCCCAAGATACATACCAACTGCCTTCCCAAAGCACAGTCTCTTCAGCAAAAACAGTTGCCATCGCTATGATGCTGAGCATCATTAATGTAAAAATCTTTTTCATAAGCTTCAAATTTAAAGAGTTAATATTTATGTTAATTTTTATGTCAATTATTTACGGCTAGATTGTGGAGCGGTACCTGCTACAAATTGCAGGGTGTAATTAGGATCGTTATTCTCCCAAGACTCCACCATAGCTCTTACCACTTGTTCGCCATTGCCGATATACTTGCCTGTAGCATGATTGATGATACCAAAGCCGTCATCTCCGCTCTTCGTGTTACCATTATCCCAATACATGGCCGACATCTTACGGTCGCGCATAGCCTTGCATATATAACGCAAATAATAGAGACGGAAAGCCTCGTCCTGTTGGCTAACACGACGCACACAGCCAAACTCTCCAAAATACACAGGAATACCGCGACGGATATACATATTGTATAAGCGGTTAAGCATGTTCACATATTCCACTTCGCCACTACCTGGTACCACATCTTTACCCGTATGTCCCCATTCATTGTACTTAGCTGTTCCAGCGTAGTCCCATGGATCATAACTGTGCACTGCCACCATCAATCGGTTAGGTGTTTCATCCTCGGGCAATACTAAATTCTCTACCGTCAAATCGGGATTGCACACATATCCTGGCACGCCGATATAGCGCGTTTTGTTTTCACCACCCGCAGCTCGGATAGCATCTACACATACTTGGTTCCACTCGTTGAGCACACGGTATTGTGCTCCGCCGTCTGTACGGTTGGCACCAGCGCCCCACTGACCATCTTGAATCTCGTTCATGGTCTCAAACACCAGATATTCGCCTTCGTTTTGGAAACGCTGACCTATCTGTAGCCACATCATGGTGAGTTGCTGCTTGATGAGTCTGTTCTTCTCTTCGTCTGCCACAGCAGCAGGCAAATCCAACCAGTGGTAACCGCGTTTTACTACATCTGTCTCTGCTCCAAATCCATCGTGGTGAATGTTAATGATGGCGATTAGCCCCGCTTTCTTAGCCATCAGCACCAACTCCTCTACACGGTCTAACCATGCACGCTCAATGGTGTAGGTAGGTGCAGGACCGATATGTCCCATCCATGTGACAGGGATACGTACAGAACGGAAACCTGCCTTCTTTACATTGTTGAAGGTCTGTTGTGTCGCTTCTTGATTACCCCAGAAAGTCTCGCCAGATACGCCATTGATATGCGCATCTAACTGATTGCCTAAGTTCCAACCGATACCCATGGACATACCAAACTCTAGGGCTGTTTTCTCTGGTACTGGAGGTGGGGTTGGATCCTGTCCTTTGCAACTGATAAAGTTGCTTATTAAGGCTATGAATAATACAGATAACTTTTTCATACTATATATTATAAGGTGATTGTTATTTCGTGTTTACCTGCGGAGTATGGTACCATTGTAGGTTGCTCAGCACGTTGTTTGCCATTAGGGTTCTTGATGGTAATCACGTACTGCGCATCGCGCCATCTGCGTGTTACTTTGTACTCTGTGAGGTCGGTAGGGATACATGGGTCGATGAGCAGGCTTTCGTAGGTAGGACGTATACCCAAGATGTGCTGTGTGATCGCTAACCAGTTCCAAGCTGCGGTACCTGTCAACCAGGAGTTCTTTCCTTCGCCAGGTTTGGCGGCCTCTTTGCCTGCTACCATTTGGCAATAAACGTATGGCTCCACTTTGTGCAGCTCTTGATTCTCAATCCATGCAGGAGCGATTTTGCGGTATAGATCCCATGCTTGGTTGCCACGTCCTGCTATTGTCTCGGCGATGATGACCCAAGGATTGTTGTGGCAGAATATACCGCCATTCTCCTTGTAGCCAGCAGGGTAGGTGGATTGCTCACCCATTTCCAAGTGATAGCGTGTGTATGCGGGATAGTTGAGCACCATTCCATGTTCGCTGTCGAGCCACTTGATGGCACTGTCCAATGCCTTCTCTGGCATGTGCTCTGCCTCGCCAATACGTGCCATTGCGCACCAACCTTGGCTCTCAATGAATATCTTACCTTCTTCGTTTTCTGCCGAACCAATCTTGTTGCCATCAAAGTCGTATGCACGCAGATACCATTCGCCATCCCAACCATACTGCTCCACAGCCTTACACATCGCATCAATATGCATTGTTGCACGTTCCGCCTCTTGTTCCATACCTCTATTGCGACATAGTTCGACGTATTGTCGTCCACAATAGACGAATAGTCCGGCTATCATGAGTGATTCTGCTTTAGAGCCTTCGGTCTTATTGCCTGTTGTTTGGAATGACTCGTTGGGATCCATAGAGAAGCAGTTGAGGTTCATGCAATCATTCCAGTCCGCACGACCAATGAGTGGCAAACCATGTGGGCCTACGTTGTTGATCACGTGGTTGAAACTGATGCGTAGGTGTTCCATGAGTGTCACTTCGCTACCGGGTTGATTATCCCAAGGCACCATCTCGTCTAAGATACTGAAATCGCCTGTCTCGCGCACGTATGCTGTTGCTCCAAAAATGAGCCACATAGGGTCGTCATTGAATCCGCCGCCGATATCATTATTACCACGCTTGGTCAGTGGTTGATATTGGTGGTAACAACCTCCATCTGGGAATTGCGTAGAAGCTATATCAATGATGCGTTGGCGTGCACGTGAAGGTATCTGATGTACAAATCCTACTAAGTCTTGGTTAGAATCACGGAAGCCCATACCTCTGCCTATACCACTCTCGAAGAATGATGCCGAACGGCTCATGCAGAAGGTTATCATACATTGATACTGATTCCATATATTAACCATTCGGTTGAGACGTTCATCTGAACTCTCCACTTGATATTTACTAAGTAACTCATCCCACAAGGCGTTTAGCTCTGCAAAAGCAGTATCAACCGCTTCTATTGTAGCGAAGCGCTGAATCACCTCATGCGCGCGCACCTTATTGATGATATGATGATCGCGCTCGCCCAAACTCGTAATCTCGCCATTTGATGCAACAAACTTCTCCTCTTGGGGATTCTCTTCGTAACCCAAGACAAATATCAGCTCGCGTGTCTCACCTGCTTGCAAACTGACCTCAATATAGTGACTTGCGATGGGGCTCCAACCATGTGCTAAGCTATTTCTTGGCGCGCCGTCCAATACGGCTTGTGGCTCGGAGAAATCGTTGTATAGTCCAATAAATGACTCGCGGTCGGTATCGTATCCCTGTACAGGGCAGTTTACAGCATAATAAGCGTAGTGGTCACGGCGTTCTTTGTACTCGGTTTTGTGGTATAGAGCAGTGAAATCGGTTTGTTGCTCAATCTCCACTTCGCCGGTAGAAAGGTTGCGTTGGAAATTCTCACCGTCTGTAGCAGCATTCCATAGACACCATTCTGTATAGCTGAATAGCTTTAGCTTTTTTGCTTCGGTTGAGAGATTGGTGATAGTTACGCGCTGAATCTCGGCTTTTACACCCAGTGGCACAAAATGGAGTACGCTGGCGCGCACACCTGCTTTCTCGCCTGTGATACGGGTATAGTTTAATCCATGGCGACACTCGTATTTATCTAGTGGGGTCTTGCAGGGTTTCCAACCAGGATTCCAAATAGTATCGCCGTCTTTGATATAGAAATAGCGACCGCCATTATCCATTGGTACACAATTGTATCGATAGCGAGTAATGCGACGAAACTTAGCATCTTTGTAGAATGTATAACCACCTGCGGTATTACTAATTAAGCCAAAAAAGTCTTCATTACCCAAGTAGTTAATCCAAGGGAAAGGAGTCCTAGGATTGGTGATGACATACTCACGATGTGCGTCATCAAAGTGTCCGTATTGTGTTTTGGTCATAGTATATAAATCTAAAATCGCTGCAAAGGTACAACAATTTTTAGATAGTCACTAATACTTTTCCGACCGATTTTGTGCGTTTTTTGCAAAAATTGCTATTTATAGTTTGCAATATTGATTTTTTTTACTACTTTTGCAGTGTCAAACCAAATATCATGAACACATGCGAGAAGTTTTCAACGAGATTACCCATCTAGAGCCATTGGACGTCTTTTATGTAGGTGAGCGCCACAAAACGATTTTTGACTATCCTGCTCATTGTCACGAGGAGTACGAACTTAACTTCGTGGAGAATGCAACAGGAGTAGTACGTACCATAGGAGATAGTCGAGAAAAGATTGGCAATTTGGATTTGGTATTGATGACAGGTAGCAAATTGGTGCACGTTTGGGACCAAGGTGATTGCCCGCAGCACGATATGTATGAGATAACGATACATATTGCGCCAGATACATTTCATGGAACGTTGATGGACAAGAGTGCTTTGGCGTCCATTAGACACATGCTTGAGAGAGCACAACGTGGGTTGGCTTTTCCTGAGGCAGCTATTCAGATTGTGCGAGAGGACATAGTCAATCTGGCACATAGTGCTGATAGTTTTGCTTCCGTAATTCGCTTACTCAACCTGCTGTATCGTCTCTCGCTGGTAAAGGATGCACGAGAACTATCGTCTTCATCTTTTATTGATGCAGAAGAGAGCATTGAGGACGAGCGCATTCGTATGGTAAAAGACTATGTAGCCATGCATTACATGCACGATATTCATCTACAAGAATTGGCAGATATGGTCTGTATGTCTGCCGAGTCTTTTTCACGATTTTTCCGCCATCGCACAGGACGTACCCCTAATCGCTATATCATTGACTACCGTTTAGGTATTGCAGCTCGACTACTACTACAGACAAAACTAGCTGTTTCTGAGATAGGATTCTCATGCGGATTTAATACCCTTAGCCATTTCAATCGATTATTTCGTGAGTCCAAGGGCTGTACGCCATCCGAATTCCGCGAACGATATTAATGCATCGGCTTATCGCGTAGCCTGATAGATGAGCGGTGCAATCTCGCTATTGTCCATCCAACCCGTGAAGCGCTCTGCGCCCACACCTACAGCGAAAACAGGCACTGCTGTGGCTGTATGGCTATGTGTTGTCCAACCCAAACCAGCCTTTTGATTCACCAACTCTTTGGCTTTGGCAGCCAAGGCATTGATGTCCGCATAGAGCGTTTTGAGCGACTCTTGTTGGCGCATCATATTGCTGAAAGCTGCTTGCAGTTCCGCCTCTTCTTCTGCGCTCACAGACAACTCACCAAACAAGCCCATATTCTCTGCTAAGAACGTCTTGACTTGCTCCCATGTAAGTTGCTCAGCATATTGTTGACACACAGCAGACAAGCGAGCAGACAATGTATCAGAAGAGCACTTTTGATAAGCCAAACGCTCCAAACGCAGTGGTTTGTTATTTCCCAACGCCAAACCGCCTGTCTCGTGGTCAGCGGTGACAACGATGAGTGTCTCGTCAGGGTGCTGTTCATAGAAACGATATGCCAATTGAATAGCACGGTCAAAATCAATCACCTCGTGGATATTGGTAGCACCATCATTGCCGTGACCTGCGTAGTCAATCTTACCACCCTCTGCCATCATAAAGAAGCGGTCGTGCTTCGAGAGATGCTGAATAGCAATGTCCACTATCTGCGCCAAGGTGAGGTCATCGTCCTTCTGATCAATAGCGTATGGCAAAGCCTCTGCACCCTTATTAGGGTTATCCAAATCGGTTTGAGGAACTAACAAAAGTTTGCGTTTCTTGATGTTCTTTTGTGCCTCAGCATAGCTACCTACGAGTGTATAACCATTCTTCTTGCAAAGGTCATAGAGATTAGGTGCTGAAGCGTCGTCTTTGTTGATAGGGCGTTGGAAGCCTCCACCGCCAAAGAAATCGAAGTTCGATTCAGCGAGGTGTGTACCTATAAGGTAGTAGTTGCTGCGTTTCTCCGCATGCGCATAGTGCGATGCAGGGGTAGCATGATCCACAGGCACTGTGGACATAATACCGATACCCCATCCTTCTGCTTTCAACTGAGATGCTACGCTATAAACAGGTGCGCCGTCGGGGGTCTGACCAATCATACCATTGTTGGTCTTCTTGCCCGAAGCGAGGCAAGTGCCTGCAGCAGCAGAGTCTGTAATACCATCGGAGGCCGAGAAAGTAGCTGCCTGTCCCGAATAGGGGAATTGACTCATGCAGAGCGGTACGCGACCGTTGATGCCTTGTATAGCAGCTTGATACATCTCGGCATTGAGCACTTGGTTAGGACCCATGCCGTCACCAATAAAGTAGAATACGTACTTGGCCTCAGCCATTATCGCGATGGCCACACATAGTAGCCATGCAGAGAGAAGAATGCGTTTCATATTTTTCTATTTTTAGAGGTTAAAGGTTAAAGGCTGGTATTATGCGGCAAAGCCACTGTTTCGTGCCTTTAGCCTATCGCCTATCGCCTAATCACCTGATTTAACTATTTCTTCGGCACGAGAGAGGGCACCATTGATATGGTTGCGCACGTTCTCACGTCCAATCTTATTCACCAATCCTGCTTTGTCAAGGGTAGCAAAGACTTTTTCATTCACACCAGAGAGCACTAATTGTATGCCATCGCGCTGCAATCGTATGTGCAGTTGCTCCAAATTGTGAATACCTGTCGAGTCGATAAACGACACCTTGCGCATACGAATGATACGTACCTTTTGATCGTTGTTGTGCGTGCGACGACTGATGTCATCAAACTTGTTGGCTATACCAAAGAAGTATGGACCATCAATCTCATATACCTCGGTGAATGGTGGAATCTTCAACGACTCCAAGTCTTGACCATGCAAGCGCAGATCATTGTTGTGGGTTGGGTCAAGTTCATTGGTAAACGACTGTACCGTAGTGGACTCGTTCGTGCGCTTGATGAAGAGAATGACAGCCAACAGCAGTCCCACTTCGATAGCGATAGTTAGGTCGAAAAGCACTGTCAGTATGAAGGTAACGATCATTACAAGGAAGTCTGATTTAGGGTTCTTAACTAGCCATACGATAGAGCGCCACTCCGACATGTTATAACTAACCATAATTAGGATACCCGCCAGACATGCCATTGGGATTAGTCCCACTAATGGTCCAAAGAACAGCAGCACCGCCATCAGTACGATGGCATGCACGATGCCTGCCACAGGCGTCTTACCGCCGTTGTTGATATTGGTCATGGTACGCGCGATTGCACCCGTAGCAGGGATACCGCCAAAGAATGGCACGACTACATTCGCCATACCCTGTGCGATAAGTTCGGTATTGGAGTTATGCCTGTCGCCAATCACACCGTCTGCCACCATAGCGGACAAGAGGGACTCTATCGCGCCAAGCATAGCTATTGTGAAAGCTGCGGGGAAAAGGCTTTGCACCAGGCTCCAAAAAGTCTGACCATCCGCCAACGCAAAAGAAGGCAAGTGAGGAGCAGGAATACCATTAGGGATAGCGTATAGGTCACCAATTGTCTTGATGCTTTCTATACCTGCATAACGGCGCAGCAACCATGTGATGAGTGTCATAAGAATGATAACCACTAGTGAACCAGGTATTTTCTTGCTGATACGGGGCATGAAGATCAATATCGCCAAAGATGTGATACCAATGCCGAATGCCCACCAGTTGATATCTTTCCAATGCTCTGCGTAGCATACCCATTTATGGATAAAATCCGCAGGCACACCTTGTATATTCATACCAAAAAGGTCGTTCATTTGGGTAGAGAAGATGGTGAGTGCAATACCAGCAGTAAAGCCGACTACCACAGGATAGGGCACAAACTTAATGATACTGCCCAACTTGAATACTCCCATGAGAATCAGCATGATTCCTGCCATGATAGTGGCAATAAGCAATCCCGTCAATCCATGCTGCTGAATAACGCCATAGATAATCACAATAAACGCACCCGTAGGACCACCAATCTGCACTTTGCTACCGCCGAAGGCAGAGATGATAAATCCTGCAATAATAGCGGTGATAAGTCCCTCGGAAGGACCTACACCAGAAGCTATACCAAAAGCAATTGCTAGTGGAATAGCCACAACACCCACAATGAATCCTGCCACAGAGTCTTGTAGCAATTTTTGTTTGGTGTAACTCTTCAATGTGTAGAAGAGTTTGGGTTGAAAAACGCCTTCAAATGATAAGTTCATATTTTTTAGTGTAAAGTGTACTGTGTAAAGTGTAAAGGCACGGGTTAAGCATTAAACGGACGTAGCATTTCTTTTGGTGTAGCCGCTTCGAAGCGCACCTTCTTCTCGGTCATTGGGTGGATAAATTCCAGTACCTTGGCATGCAAGCAGAGGCGATCTACAGGCGAATACTCATTGCCATGTCCATACTTACGGTCGCCTATTACGGGGTGTCCGATGCTCTGCGCATGCACACGAATTTGATTGGTGCGCCCTGTTTCGAGGTTCAGTTCGAGGAGAGAGATGGCTAAATCCGGGCTCCCGAGTCCGGCTTCCAATTCTTTGAGCACCTTGTAGTGCGTCACGGCTTTTTGTCCGCCGTCATCTTTGGGCGATGAATAGACCATACCTGTATGTGGGTCTTCGGTGAGCCAAGTGGTGATGGTACCTTCTTTCTTTTCAAAGTGTCCTTCCACGAGGGCTACGTATGTACGTTTGGTGACCAATTGTCGCCAATAGGTGCGCATATACTCTTGTAGTTCAGGCGATTTAGCGAACACGAGCACACCGCTTGTCTCGCGGTCGAGACGATGTACTACGTGCACCGTGTTGCGTTTGGATTCTTTCTTGACATACTCTTTGAGGATAGAGTACGCTGTCATCTCGCTGCTTTTAGGGTTGTATGGCACGGTGAGTAGTCCGTTCTTTTTCTCCACGATGATAAGCGCATCATCTTCGTAGATAATACGAAGTTTTGGGTGACGAAGTTCCACGTTACCACGCCCTTGCAATACTTGTACCACGTCACCTGCTTTGAGAGGAGTGTCGTGACGTGTTTGAATACCAGCATTGACTGTCACTCGGCGTTGGCTGAGCAGTTGTTTGACACTAGTGCGGGTCATACCGCCCAGTTTGGAGAGTAAGAAGGACATCAATTCTGTGGTTGCCTCTACTCGAAAAGATGTATCTTGTTTACGTTTCATGCGTTTGGTGAGTGTGTTATATCTGTCTTTCGTAGTGATAAAAAATATGGGTGCAAAGGTACTGCTTTTTTTTGAGATACGCAATAGTAGATTAAGAAAAATCTACTCCTTGTATTTCCTCAGCCTTATCCACGCGATGCCTGCACTTCCGTTGATGGCAAGAAAAACTACGAAGAGCACTACGGAAAAGAGATTGCCAATCAAGATATACAATACTATTCCCGCCAAAGCGTATAATGTCCACCATATCCAAGCATCTATTTTTTGGTAGATTAGAATGAAGTTTGCCAATGTGGAAGATGCTATCATCACACCTCCCATAAGTTTGATAAGTATGTTTTCGCCCCACCCATCCTGCTGAATGAGCAAGGTGGCAAGCGCATAATCTCCTATCAATACAACCAGCAAGATTAGCAACGATAACCATTGCAAGCGATGAGGCAACCATTGAGGTACAAAAGGCTTATCCGCCTGCTGAGGTTGCAATGCCAACTTGCGCCAGCGCAATAGAGACGATAGCAGGAACGGAACAAACACCACCAACTGCAAGACCACCAAGTCTAGATTACCCTGCAAATAGAACTGCACCGACAGCAGCAATGCCATTAATATACCCCCATAGAAGCCTGTGTAGTTCTTTGGATTGCGGATAGTCAGCACATACGCCACGCCAATCACACTAGCAGGTACGCCTACCACGAATGCAGGGTCATGCCATCGGAGTAGTGCACCAGCGAGAGAAGGTGCCAACCACTCTATAATATATAATATAAGGAATAAGGCAGAGAAGATACCTATCGAAATCAGTATCTGCGTGGCGAATTGTTTCCAGAGGGTTTGTTGCATGGGTGTAGAGGCGATTGGCTATTGGCGATTGGCTATTGGCTATGGGTATGGGGTAAAAAAAGGCGAGCATTGTGCTCGCCTTTTTCATTGTCGTATTAGTTACGCTTGCGGTTACCGTAGCGAGACATGAACTTGTCAACGCGACCTGCGGTATCCACGAGTTTAGACTTACCAGTATAGAATGGGTGACTGGTGTTGGAGATCTCCAACTTGATCAATGGATAGGTAGTGCCATCGATCTCGATGCTGTCCTTCGTGTTAGCTGTAGAACGGCTGAAGAACTGTGTGCCATCGGACATATCTTTGAAAACTACAACGCGGTAGTTCTCTGGATGAATTCCTTTTTTCATACTTTTGTTTCCTTTCTTTAGCCGATTACTCAGCAATTACGTTCAACTTAATCTCAGCCTTAACCTCGCGGTGAAGTTTAGCAGTAGCAGTAGCCTCGCCAAGGGTCTTCACAGCCTCGTCGATAGTGATCACCTTCTTGTCGATCTCGATGCCTTGAGCAGCCAAAGCCTCAGATACTTGAGCGGTAGTGATAGTACCGAAGATCTTGCCATCCTCGTTTGCCTTTGCAGACAATGTGATAACGGTGCTCGCCAATTTCTCAGCCAATGCTTGAGCGTCAGCCAAGAGTTTAGCCATCTTGTGAGCTTGTTGTTTGAGGTTCTCAGCCAATTGTTTGCGGTTGCTATCGTTAGCAATCACAGCCAAACGGTTAGGGATAAGGTAGTTACGACCGTAACCATCTTTTACCTTGATAATATCGTTCTTGTAGCCCAAGTTAGCTACGTCTTGAATCAAAATTACTTCCATGATGTTTCCTTTCTGATTAAACGGTTAATTACTTCATCATATCGGTTACGTATGGGAGCAAAGCCAAGTGACGTGCTTTCTTCACGGCTTGAGCCACCTTGCGTTGATACTTCAAGCTTGTACCTGTGATACGGCGAGGCAGGATCTTACCTTGCTCGTTGAGGAACTTCTTGAGGAACTCAGGATCTTTGTAGTCGATGTACTTGATGCCAGACTTTTTGAAGCGGCAGTACTTTTTCTTCTTTGCCTCGTTGGTCTTTGGGGTCAAATAGCGGATTTCGTCATTTTGTGCCATGATTAAGCCTCCTCTTGTTCTACTGGTTTAACATTTGCGTTACGACGCTTTTGAGCGTACTCAAATGCGTACTTGTCAAGACGGGTAGTGAGGAAACGCAACACGCGCTCATCACGACGGAAAGATGTCTCGAGCTTTGCAATCAACTCAGGTTCTACATCAAATTGCAGCAAGGCGTAGAATCCCGTTGTTTTGCCTTGGATAGGGTAAGCCAATTTCTTCAAACCCCACTCCTCACGGTTAAGAATGGTACCGCCATTCTCCACGAGAAGTTTCTCGAATTTGTCAACCGCTTCCTTCATCTGTGGTTCAGACAAAACGGGAGTCAACACGAAAGCGGCTTCGTAATGATTTAACATAATGTTTGATTAGTTAATTAAATTGTTAATAATTAGTTATTTATCACTTTATTCA
>JAZUCY010000027.1:0-14775 GCA_045639365.1 Paludibacteraceae bacterium | reverse complement strand
TGTCCTGCTCATTTCTATAGAGCGGCAAACGAGACTCGAACTCGCGACCCCAACCTTGGCAAGGTTGTGCTCTACCAACTGAGCTATTGCCGCAGAATGTTAAAGAACATCGCTCTCAACCGAAAGCGAGTGCAAAGGTACTGCTTTTTTTTGACATGACCAAATATTTTGAGAAAAAAATGCAAAAAAAGTGTGTTTTTTGTCATTTTTGTGTGTTTTTTGCCTTTTTTTTACTAACTTTGCAGCGTTTTTGATAAAAATCACTCACCCATGCAACGGACTCCCGAAGAAATAGAACTTATCCGTTTACGTTCCCGTTTGACGAAGCGTTTTCACAAAGCTTGTGCGGATTACGGACTGATTGCTGATGGCGATCATATCTTGGTAGGATTGAGTGGCGGTAAAGATTCGTTGGCCTTGGTGGAGTTTCTGGGCAAGCGTGCACAAGTATTTGTGCCCAAGTTTGAGGTGACTGCGGTATATATCCGCTTGCAGGAACGTTCTTATCAATCCGACATTGACTACTTAAAGCGTTTTTGTGCTGCGGTCAAAGTGCCTTTCTTGGTGCGAGAGACACAGATTGGTGCCGAGGAAAAGAAAGACCCTTGCTTCCTTTGCTCGTGGTTCAGGCGTAAAGCGTTATTTGATGTGGCACAAGAATTAGGCTGTAACAAGATAGCATTGGGGCATCACAAAGATGATATTGTAGAGACCTTGCTGATGAATCTGATTTTTCAAGGTAGTGTAGGCACTATCCCACCGCTGCTGCAAATGGAGAAAATGCCTATTCAAATGATTCGTCCCCTCTGTCTATTAGAGGAGCGTGAGATTGCGCGTTATGCCCAACTAAGCAGATACGAGCAACAGATAAAAGCCTGTCCATTTGAGCGAGAGAGTAGTCGTACGCAGATGAAGCAGTTGCTCCACCAATTGGAAACACTGAATCCGAACGTGCGCGATAGTATCTGGGGTGCGATGGAGAATATCAAAGAAAATTATCTGCCCAAGCGACGCGGTAAAGCATCGCAATAAGTGT
Organism: Paludibacteraceae bacterium; assembly: GCA_045639365.1. Taxonomy (GTDB): domain Bacteria; phylum Bacteroidota; class Bacteroidia; order Bacteroidales; family Paludibacteraceae; genus Colicola. Next base: position 13,739 of record JAZUCY010000027.1, on the reverse strand, counting down.
ATGAAATGAAAACGTATAATTAAAACTATAACCATGAAACAAGTATTTTCGATTCTGTTAGTCTTATTCATTGCTATGAGTAGTTTTGCTCAGCAAGCGTATAATGTGCGTGCTCCTTTTGACCCTGCAACTGTGAAGTTGGAAGAGGGTATGCGTGGAGAAGTGATAAAGTTCTCGCTCAGCGATTCGCAAATATATCCGGGTACTCAGCGTGAGATACTTGTATATGTACCACGTCAATACGATGGCAGCAAACCGGCTTGCCTATTGGTCTGCATGGACGGTATTCTCTACGATGCGACCACAGTGATGGATAATCTCATCGCTTCGGGCGAGATGCCCGTGACGATAGGCGTGTTTGTCAATCCGGGTGTGGTATATGACGAGGATGGCGAAGTGGTGCGCTACAATCGCTGCAAGGAGTTCGACTCCACCGATGATAGTTTTGCTACCTTCCTCGAAAACGAAGTGCTGGCAAAAGTAGAAGGTATGCAAACGGAGAGTGGAAAGACAATTCGTCTGTCCAAAGACGCCAACGACCGCGCTATCACAGGTGCGAGTAGTGGTGGTATAGCCGCATTCACCGCAGCGTGGAGCAGACCCGACCTATATAGCCGCGTATATACTACTGTGGGTACCTTTGTGGCGATGCGCGGCGGGCATGAGTATCCTGCTATCGTGCGCAAGACCGAACCTAAACCGCTGCGTATCTATATGCAAGACGGTTGGTACGATGTGTGGAATCCTATTTTTGGCGAGTGGTTCGAATATAACCTGTTGATGGAGTCCGCTTTCAATTTTGCGGGCTACGAGGTCTTCCACCATTGGAATAGAGGCAATCATAGTATCAAGTATGGCACATTGGCATTCCCAGATGCTATGCGTTGGCTGTGGAAGGGCTACCCTGCACGCGTGCAAAAGGGCTGGTCGAACAATGGCATACTGCAAGATATTCTCCTCAAGGACGAAGATTGGCAGGAGATACCTGTCTCCATGGAGATCGATAGCGACCTCTTTGCTACAGCAGACAGCTCCATCGTCTTCTCTTCGCAAACTATGATATATAAGGTATCGCCAGCGGGTGCATGCACACACGTAGGAGCTATGAAGACGGGCGAACGTCTCATGGGCTGCGGACTGACCGCGCGCGGAACCACATTATACCACAAGGGCACTAAAGTGGCAGACGGACTATCTGGCTTGCAAGCCGTTTTGCCGTTAGATGGCGACCACTACCTTGCTCTCTGCAACGATAGAGCTAAGAGCAAACCCAATGTATGGGTGGTCAGTGCGGGCTCTCGTGCCTTGGCTATAGCGCCAGACTACCGTTTCTGTGTGACGGGCGAGGATAAGACCCATCATTTGATTAGTACGATTGTCGGCAAGGGTGGAGAAATGAAGTATAGCGAGCCATTTTATTATCTGCATGATATGAGCAACGGAGTGTTGCAACCTGCTGGCAATATGGCATTTGATACCAAGGGCAACCTGTACGTAGCTACCGAGATGGGTGTGCAGGTGGCAGACCATAATGGCCGTGTGCGCGCTATCTTGTCTTTGCCTGCGGGTGGGGTTAAGTCGTTGGCTTTCAGCGGACATTACTTATATGTTGTTTGTGGCAACAAGCTCTTTGTCCGCAAGATGAAGGCAGAAGGACACTTGCCACAAAATGGCGCAGCAAAATACAAGTCGCAAGGGCAAGGGTGAGGTTGAATTTAATGTAGAAGGTGTAAAGTGTAAAGGTTAGGTAGGAAAATGAATAAAGGTATTTGGCTATTATCACTGCTTGTTGTAGCATTATTGTCTTCGTGCCAATGGCACGAGGCGGATGCGGTAGTGGCTATGGCGGATAGTATTGATCAAAATCATCATGTAATTTATGACGATACAATAGCACTACGCAAAGCGATTCATACGCTGAACAACCCCTTAGGCAGAACCTTCAAACGCAGTGCGTTGGGCAAAGCGTTCTACTATATGGGGCGCAACTTGGAGGATGACTATAGCCAAGTGGCGCGTGCTGCGGAGTGCTACGTAGCAGCCGACTGGCTGAAGATTGATGACCCAATCTATCGAGGACGGGTAAACACATGTATGGCAGGAATATGTGGGGACTATAATAAAGATAGTTTATCATTGTTGTTCTATGAGCGAGCTTTGGAGCATTTTGCATTATGTAATGATACAATATATTATGCGAGAGGTTTGCTCAATGTCGCAACTTCGCTTAATACATTACAAGATTTTAGAAAAGCAGATAGTGTATTGAAGTTAGCGGCACAATATCAGTTGACGGATAGCTATCGCTATTCTGTGAACGATGCTTTTGCCAATCATTTCTATCGATCAAAATTTCTCCATTCGCCAGACTCAATCATCTATTATTTACGAAAGAATCCGATAACCGATTCTTGGAGAGCAAGTTTCTTGGCAGATGCCTTTTACGATTTAGGTCAAATGGATTCTGCTGTGTATTATGCAACAAAAATTGTACATGAATTTAATATACCTGCTCATAAAGTGAGTGCGTATTATATACTACATAAATATGCTATTTTGAATAATGACATACTTGCCGCCGATAGTCTTGCCAGTCTGCGTATGGATGAGAAACGCAAGGCAGAAGTAAAGAAAGCGGACTCTACGGAAGGCATACAAGTGTTTGAGGAGTACTTAGCATATTGCGAGGTATATCAATGGCGAGTGTTGCTATATTGTTTAGCAGGATTGTTGGCTTTTTCGGTAGTGGTAGTATTACTATGGTACTGGCAGAGAGCAAAAAAGGAAGTGCATGCGCAAGCAGAAGCAGTACAGATAGCGCAAGAAGCACACCAACAGACATTAGAAGAGCAACGCAATCAACGCATGGAGGCACTGATGCAACATGTGGAGCATTTCCGTGCGCGCTATCCGAAACCGAATAAAGAATGGAGCAATTATGAAAAAATGCGTAGTGAACTGAATCAGTCGCTATTATGCCTATTAGACAAATTAGCTGAGCGTAAATTGTCGGAAAAGGAGATACGTTTGTGCGTTTATTGTCTGCTTTATCGTGATGTCAGTACAAAAATCTTGGCAGAATATATGATTTATTCGGCAGTAGGTATTCGTACTTTCAAACAGCGTACTGCCCAAAAATTAGGCACCACCGCTGCAAATTTATACGATTTTTTGGTAGGTTTGGCTGTCTCTGATTGAGTACAATAGTACCGTTTTAGCATTTGTGCGCAGGATAAACTTGCAATCGCTTGATAATTAAGCGATTGCAAGTTTTGTTTTGTGCGCTATATTTTTTGTGCACATGCCGAAAAGGCAGTACCTTTGCACCGCAATTCAACCAAGTAGGTTGCTAAAAACGTTATTAACCAATTAAAAATTACACGTATGAAAAAACTACTCATTTTCGCATTGTGTTTACTAGGTATTTGCAATGCACGCGCCGAAATGATGACGGCTCAAGAAATCATCTTAACCGAAATAGCTACTATGCAGCCCTGGGATAGTGAAGAACGGGATGAAAAAGTAAATTTTAAACATGGGAATCGGATATACGCATCCATTGATGGCGACCAATTATCTATTGACGCAGGTGCAGACGAGCACGCGTATGTAGAGGTAATTGATCAAGGGAGTGGCGATGTGGTGACTGAAGAAGAATTTGAAGGTGAAACAACGATGTATATCCAACAAAGTGGTGATTATGAATTGTATATATATACTGAATCAGGAATAGTAATGGCTGGTGAGTTTAGCGTAGAATAAACTTCATACAGACAACCCAACAATACTTTTACGTTAGAATCGTCAGTCATTACTTTTTAGTAAACTTAATTTATTAATTTCTTAAAAATTACAATTATGAAAAAAAATTTTTTTATTGCAATTTCTGTAGTTAGTGTTTTTGCTATGGGAATGTTGATGGTGGCATGTACATCAAAATCAAACAGTCTTACTCCGAATGAAGATGTTGCTTTTGAGGAGAGTGTACAACAGGTCAAAGAAACTTCTTCTGACGAATGGGAGGCGTTCTATGCAGCAGTAGATGAACTGAATTCGAAGTATTTTCCTAAAAATGTATTTGCGAAATATGTTGTAGCAAGTAGTAACGATACAACGGCGCATGAACGTGAAGTATGGGAAATAGTTCAGGTCGATGCTCTTGCAGCAGCTGCTGCATTTTTTGGAGGTTCTACATGGCAAGAAAGAATAGTCTCCGCAGTAGTTAATGGAGCTGTAGCGTCTTATTTGAAAAGCCAAGAAAGTGATTGCCAAGTAGCAACAAGACCACTAGGATTAATAGATGAACTTGACCATTCTTCTGTGGGTGTAGTTGTCGCTCAACAACACAATGTTATACTTTATCAACTAATGAGACATAATTTCGATGGTAATGGCTTAACCCGTAAAGAAATTATGACCGAATTTGTTCAAACATATGAGCAATTATACTCCCCGATTGATAATACTTTCAAACGTGCATTAATCAATGGTTCTTTGAAAATGCCGATAGTAAATACAAATGTAGAACAAGCTAATCATCAATTTCAAATTGCCGCTTCTCATATGCTTATCGGAGGATTGCACGATTATACTGAAGAATATCTCTCAGTTGTAGAACGTACTATTTCAAATGAGGAAGACAGGGTGTCGATGCAAATTTACGCAAGTCAAACATATTATAGTACCGCATTGTGGATGGTGCGATAATTCATATGGCAGAATTCTTTAAAAACCAAAGGGGTATTTTTCTGGGTATTCCAGTGGCATATTTGTTCCTTTCACTTTGCCCACAAGATTGGTTATGGACAAATGCGCTGTTTGTACTCATCGCACTGGTAAGTATTTTAATGCTATATCTTAAAATACGCCGAAAAAAAGAAGTAGGCTTATTTGATATTTTAGGTACTATAATGCCTGTATTATTTAGTATGTGCGTAAATCTAACCATAGTTTTAGAAACAGCATTATATATATATTGGATACTATTGTTAGTTAGCATGATAATTTGTATGTGTACTTGCAAAGAAGAAGATACCAAGTCTATTGCCCTATTGCATGTGATGTATATGACAAGTTGCGCGTTAGCAATTCCTGTATGGTTGACAATCAAATAACAAATGACCACTTCTATTTAAGATTAACCACAAAGGACTACAAAAAAGTAGTCTTTTGTGGAAATCTTGTAGTAAAAAGAAATTCTGGATGTCTAATAAAGTAAATGAAACAATCATTGATACGAATTAAAACTTATTTAGTATGAAAAAATCATTTGTAGTATTTTCCTTGATTGGCTTAGTAGCAATAGGGATGTGTTTTAACTCTTGCAGTAAAGAAACAAAACCAACGTACAGTTATGAAGAGGGTTGGGAGATGTTTGACACGGAAGTAGCAAAACTGAATCAAAAGTACGACCAGTTATTGCAAGACAGTACACAATCAGCAGAGACAAATGTTGAGGCAGATATTAAATTGCGTTGTAAATATAAAGGCGCAAATAGTGGAAAATTGATGTATAGTGTATTAAAACGCGTGTTCAATGCAGAGTTTTTGGCTCAGGCAGAGGGTATGTCGCAAGATGAGTTGAAACAGGGTGTGATGGCAGAGACGGAGAAACTGACAGGACCATTAGACGAACAATTGAAGACGCAAATCATGCAAGCAGACTTGGATGAGTTGAAAAAGACAAAGCTGACAGATCAGTATGAGAAAGTGCTTGATGATTTTATGAAATACGGAATGAAACTCAGTGTTAGCGAGATGCGAGACTATACCGAGGAGTATATGAAGTTAATCAACACTATTCTGACCGAGAAAGAGGAGAGAATGATATTTACTATGCAATGCAGTATGCAGTATTATATCTGTGCCTTTTGGAATACCGAGGGAGCAAAACTATAATTGCGTAGGAGATAGAATCAAAAAGACTGCCAAATTACTTGGCAGTCTTTTTTGATTGGATATCGGTTATTGGATATCGCGAGATTAATCCTCGTCCTTTTGTGTAGCTTCGTACTCCTTGATGAGTTTCTCTTGCACATCGCCAGGAACGAGCTCGTAGCTCTTGAAGCGCATGGTGAAGGTAGCACGGCCACCTGTGAGTGAAGACAAGGTAGTAGAGTAAGATGCCATCTCCTTCAAAGGAACAAGTGCCTTCAAAGTGGTGAAGTTCTTCTCAGTCTCCATACCGAGCACCATACCACGGCGACCATTGATGTCAGACATCACATCACCCATGATCTCGCTTGGAACAAATACCTCAACCTCATAAACTGGCTCCAAGAGTTTTGGATTAGCATTGCGGAATGCCTCTGCAAAAGCGTTACGACCTGCAAGACGGAAAGAGATTTCGTTAGAATCTACTGGGTGCATCTTACCATCGTAGATAATAACGCGCACGTCACGAGCGTAAGAACCGGTCAAAGGACCTTGCTCGATACGATCCATCAAACCTTTGAGGATTGCAGGAATGAAACGTGCATCAATAGCACCGCCGACGATAGAGTTGATGAGTACCAATTTGCCGCCCCACTCGAGTGGAATCTCTTGTGTATCACGTACAGAAATACGATATTCTTGGTTGCCAAACTTGTAAACTTCTTTCACTGGTTCGCCCTCTACGTATGGCTCTACAATGAGGTGTACCTCACCGAATTGGCCAGAACCACCAGATTGTTTCTTATGGCGATAATCAGCGCGAGCAGACTTGGTGATAGTCTCACGATAAGGAATCTTAGGCTCCTCGAAGGTGATCATCATCTTGTCGTTGTTCTCAAGACGCCATTTCAAGGTGCGGAGGTGGAACTCACCTTGGCCTGAAACGATGACTTGTTTCAACTCCTTAGATTGCTCAACTACCCAAGTAGCATCTTCTTCGTGCATACGAGTGAGGAGTGCAGAGAGTTTCTCAGAGTCTGCCTCGTTCACTGGCTTGATAGCACGACGATACTTAGGATCTGGGTAAGAGATGGCTGGATATTGATTCTCGCAATCTTTGGCGTTCAAGGTATTGCCTGTGCGAGTGTCTTTCAATTTAACGGTAGCAGCGATATCACCTGCAGAAACCTCTTCTACAGCAGTACGGATGTTACCAGCTACAGAGTAGAGTTGAGAGATACGCTCTTTGGTACCACGGTCAACGTTCAATACGTCATCACCTGGGCGGAGAGTACCTTGCATTACTTTGAAGTAGTTCACCTCACCGATGTGTGGCTCAACAGAAGTCTTGAAGATGAAAGCAGAAACAGGAGCAGCTGGATTAGGAGCTACCTCTTCCGCATTGACTGTCAATGGTTTTGGAGCATCAGCAACAGATGGAGTCATCTCGCCGAGGAAGCCCATAAGACGGCGGATACCCATATCCTTGAGACCGCTGGTACAGATAACGGGGTACATGCTACCCTCTGCAAATACGGTTTGCAGACCTTGCATGAGCTCGTCGTCAGAGAGAGTACCTTGCTCGAAGTATTTATCCATAATGGTCTCGTCGGACTCAGCTGCCCATTCGAGGAGTTGAGCGCGAATCTCTTCTACAGTAGCTTTCTCGCTCTCAGGGATATCTTTTGCCTCTGGCGCACCACCTTCTGCTTTCCAAACGAGCATCTTGCCTTGGAGAACGTCGATAGCAGCGTTGAAGTCCTTACCTGCGTTGATAGGATATTGGAAGAGAGTACACTTGTTGCCGAATGTCTCTTTCAGTTCGTTGAAAGTACGCTCGAAGTCAGCGTTCTCATGGTCGCACTTGTTGATAACGAAAGCAATAGGTTTCTTTGCTTTCTCAGCGCGACGGAAATTGTTTTGTGTACCTACTTCTACACCACCATTAGCGGTGAGGGTGATGATAGCAGTATCAGAAACGTGGAGGGCTGTGATAGCGCCACCGCAGAAGTCGTCTGCACCTGGGCAGTCGATGATATTGAGTTTCTTGTTATTGAACTCGATGTTACATACTGAAGAAAAGACGGAATAGCCGTATTCTTTTTCCACTGGGAAATAGTCGCAGACAGTAGATTGTGTTTCTACAGAACCACGACGCTTAATGACCCCGCACTCGAAGAGCATGGATTCCATAAGGGTAGTCTTACCCGAGCCACTGCCACCCATGAGGGCAATGTTCTTAATCTCGTTAGCTTGATAAATTTTAGCCATAACGTGTTTAGTTTTAGATGTTAAGTATATGTTTTTTCGGTATTTCGGATATCTTTATCGCCCACCGCTGTGCGGTCATTACGTAGCGAATAAGAGATATTGGCTGCAAAGGTACGAAAAAAAAGTTATATGTGCAAGTGATTTGGCGAAAAAGTGTATTTTTGAGTAAAAAAAGCAACAATGGCAACAGGGATTAACACAAGCAGCTCGAGCATTTCTACCTGCCTCTAAGTTCTAAACTGTAACCCGACAGACATCCTCCAAGCAGTAGGCACTTATACAAAACAGTTTTTCGAAAAAAAACCTCATTTTACTTGCGTATGTTCGTTTTTTTTTGTACTTTTGCACCATAATTTGCGTATATATGCGCGAACACCCGCGTACGGGTGCTATAGACAACAATACAAATAACAGATTAACAATATCTTACAAACAAATATGAAACATTTTAACGAGTACAAACAACTGAACTTGGCAGAGGTAAGCAAGACAATCCTCGAACAATGGGAGAAAGAAGACTTATTCCACAAAAGTATCGAAACACGTGAGGGCAACCCTTCGTTCCTTTTCTTTGAGGGTCCTCCTTCCGCTAATGGTATGCCAGGTATTCACCACGTGATGGCTCGTACAATCAAAGATACATTCTGCCGTTTTAAGACCATGCAGGGTTATCAAGTGAAGCGTAAAGCAGGTTGGGATACCCACGGTTTACCAGTGGAGTTGGGCGTAGAGAAATTGCTCGGTATCACCAAAGAGGATATTGGCAAGAAGATCAGCGTGGACGAGTACAACGCTGCCTGCCGTCGTGAGGTAATGAAATATACCCAAGAGTGGACAAACCTCACCAAGCAAATGGGTTATTGGGTGGACTTGGATAATCCATATATCACCTACGACAATAAGTTTATCGAGACATTGTGGTGGCTACTGAAAGAATTGTACAAGAAAGGTTATTTGTACAAGGGCTACACTATCCAACCTTACTCACCTGCTGCGGGTACGGGATTGTCTTCGCACGAGTTGAACCAACCTGGTTGCTACCGCGATGTAAAGGACACCACCTGCACGGCGCAGTTTAGGCTAGTAGGCGAAAAGGCGAAAGGGCTAGTAGGCGAGGAGTTGCCGCTATACGCGCTCGCATGGACTACTACCCCTTGGACATTGCCAAGCAACACCGCGCTCTGCGTAGGACCAAAGATTGACTATGTGATTGTGAAGGGCGAGAACCCATATAGTAAGGCGAAAGGCGAAGAGGCGAAAGGCGAAGAAGCGTATTACCTCCTTGCAGAGGCTCGCTTGGCTGCTTATAGCAAGGAACTTGGCGAGGCACCAGAAGTGCTTTGGAAAGGCAAAGGTGCTGACCTTGTAGGCATCGAATACGAGCAACTTATCCCTTGGGCGAATCCAGGCGAGGGTGCCTTCAAGATTATCCCTGGCGACTACGTAACTACTGAAGACGGTACAGGTATCGTGCATATCGCTCCTACTTTTGGTGCGGACGATGCTTTCGTAGCGAAGAAAGCAGGCGTACCAGGTATGGTGTTCATCACCAAGAAAGGCGAGCAACGCCCTATGGTGGATATGACAGGTAAATTCTTTGTATTGGAGGATCTGGACGAGGATTTTGTGAAGAACCAAGTTCACGTAGAGGCATACGAGCCATGGGCAGGTCGCTATGTGAAGAACGCCTACGACGCTAACCTCACCGACAAGGATGAGACATTGGATGTGAGCATCTGTATCTGGCTCAAAGGCGAGAATAAAGCTTTCCGCATTGAGAAGCACGTGCACAACTACCCACACTGCTGGCGTACCGATAAGCCTGTGCTCTACTACCCACTCGACTCATGGTTCATCCGCTCTACACAAGCGCGTGAGGAGATGATGGCGCTCAATGATACCATCAACTGGCAACCCGAATCCACTGGTACAGGTCGCTTCGGCAAATGGCTTGAAAACCTCAATGACTGGAACCTTTCTCGTTCACGTTACTGGGGGACACCACTCCCTATCTGGCGTACCGAAGATGGTCAAGAGGAGATCTGCATCGGCTCTATCGCCGAACTCATGCAAGAGATTGACAAATCTATCGCTGCGGGCTTCATGACCGAGAACCCATGGCCAAAGCATGAGGTAGGTAACTACTCCAAGGAGAACTATGACCCAGCAGTCATTGATCTGCACCGTCCATACGTGGATAATATCGTGCTCTGCTCTCCTAGCGGCAAACCTATGAAGCGCGAACTCGACCTCATTGATGTGTGGTTCGACTCAGGTGCTATGCCTTACGCACAAAACCACTACCCATTCGAGAACCAAGACGCTCCACGCACCGCGGACTTCATCTCTGAGGGTGTGGACCAAACACGCGGTTGGTTCTTTACCCTCCATGCTATCCACACTATGATTGAGGGCAGTGTAGCATACAAGAATGTCATCAGCAACGGACTCGTACTCGATAAGAACGGCAACAAGATGTCCAAGCGCCTCGGCAACGCCGTCGATCCATTCGGCGCATTGGATAAGTACGGCGCCGATGCAGTACGCTGGTATATGCTCACCAACTCCAGCCCATGGGAGAACCTGAAGTTCGACCCAGAAGGTGTGGACGAGATTCGCCGTAAGTTCTTCGGCACACTGTATAATACCTACGGTTTCTTCGCGCTCTACGCCAATGTGGACGGTTGGACGCCGGAAGCCGGATGCCAGACATTGGACGCCGGAAACCAGACGCCGGAAGCCGAAATTGATAAATGGATTCTCTCTCGCCTCAACTCCCTCATCAAAGAGGTGACCGCTGCCTACGAGGCATACGAGCCAACGAAGGCAGGTCGCGCTATCTCGGACTTCGTGCAAGACGATCTCAGCAACTGGTATGTGCGCCTCAACCGCAAGCGATTCTGGGGTGGCGAGATGGATGCCGACAAACAAGCGGCTTACTACACCCTCTATACCTGCCTCAAGACCGTTGCCCAACTCATGGCGCCTAACGCACCATTCTATGGCGACCGCCTCTACCGTGACCTCACAGGCGAGACGGTGCACCTCAGCACATGGCCTGTAGCCGATGAGGCACTCATTAACCTCGAGCTCGAGCGCAGTATGTCACTCGCACAACAAGCCACCTCTATGATTCTCTCGCTCCGCAAACGTGCAGAGAAGAACGTGCGCCAACCTCTCCAGAAGGCCGTTATCCCTGCGCCAGACCAAGAGACCCTCGAGGCGCTTCTCCGCGTAGAAGACCTCATTAAGAGCGAGGTGAATGTCAAGGAACTGGTTATCGTGCGTGCCGAGGATTCGGAGATCAAACTCGTGAAGAAGATCAAACCGAACTTCAAGGTGCTCGGCAAGAAAGTGGGCGGAATGATGAAGCAACTCGCTGCTGCCATTGCCCAAATGACCCAAGACGATATTGCTGCCTTTGAAGCAGCGGGCACTTTCACCCTCTGCGACTACGCACTTGTGGCAGAAGATGTGGACATTATCACCGAAGATATGCCAGGCTGGCTCGTAGCCAACAACGGTACTATTACTATCGCTCTCGATATTGAGCTCACCCCAGCCCTCATTGAGGAAGGTATCGCACGCGAACTCATCAACCGTATCCAGAACCTGCGCAAGTCCTCTGGCTTGGAGATCACCGACCGCATTGCCGTGCAACTGGAGAACCGCGAGGAGATAGCCGCAGCCGTTACCAACTGCAACGACTATATCGCTTCGCAAGTCCTCGCCACTTCACTCACTTTGGCGGACAACCTCACCGAAGGCACCGCCCTCGAGATGGACGGCTATAGCGTGAATTGCGTGATAGCTAAAGCGTAAAAAAACGACATAATACTTTGCACCATGCAAAGGCACATTGATGCAATATAAACACCAATCCCCAGTATGCGGATAATAATCTGCATATTGGGGATTTTGCATATCCTTACTTCCTGCGGTTGGCATGAAGCAAAAGAGGTCATTGCGGTGGCAGATAGTTTGGATCAGACGGAGCATGTGATATACGATGATACGGCTGCATTAGGTAGAACTATTCGCAGTTTAGATAATCCATTTGGTAGATTGTTGATGCCGAACACCCTCGGCAAGTTTTTAATTTAAATGCAATTAGATATGAATAAATTAGCAATGTTAGTAATATCATTATTACTTCTCGTATGTAGTAATACTAAGATGATGGCTTCTTGTGAGATTCGCGAAGACGAGGTGAGTTCCATCGTAATACTTGGGCGTGAACCCAGTATTATATTTGCTGTGTCATTAGGAAGGTATGACTTTATAGATTTTTGTACTTCCTCTAGTCGCCAAATCGCCCGTTCAGCAGTAATAGATAATAGAGATTCAATAAATAGTATCATGCTATCTATAAATGAATTGGAATTTGATCAAGCACTGCCATCTTCTAGCAATTTCTATTATAAAATTGTTTCAAAAGAAGGACAAGTTTATTTTATAAACAACGATCCTCTTGATGTGATGATGCTATTAGTATTACGACTTAAAACAGGTAAAGAGATTCCTGTATGGATAGATCGTTTTAGTGTAGATATTGATTTACAACGCTTTCATACTTCTAATGAATTAATGGCAAAACTATATAATCTATTAGGTTACGAATATTAGTTCCCATCACTACCACATCAAGGATCTTTTGGGTAATATCCGTGAAACCTATATCCACCCCGATGCTAATTACAAGGACTGTATGGAGCGGACGCAGTACTATCCTTCGGGGCTTCCATGGGTGGAAAGATATTCTAATTCAGGAGGAGCGCGGAAATGGAGGATTAGGGTGGAACTGTTTCTATCCAAATCAAGTAGGAGCACAATCGCATGTGATTCCATCGTGGATGTATAGTGTTAAAAATTTCTTTGGTTATAAAATGAAGCTATAAATATGCAACTATTAAATAAAATATTTATTACATTCATTCTTGTTGTTATGACCTCTTGTCAGACGATTCGCCAACAAGATACGGCAGTATTGTCTGAGCAAACCCGAGAAATTGTAGATTTCTTTTTGGAAGAAAATGAGAAAGAGTTTTGTGGTGACAAACAACTTGTCATTAAAGGTGGCTATATTGAGAATGATAGCACATATTTTTGTCTAAAAATATGGGAGCATGATACGACTGTATATAAACTTTCTGGTAAATACAACGGCATTGTGCACTATAAGGGATATGATATATCATTGTATGGCGATTCCTGGAACGACTTTTTTTGGACATGTGATTCAATCTATGAAATTCCCGATATGAATAGTGATTTCTTTTGCTTCTATGATCCAGTAGAGTGGAATATTACCATCTGGTGTAATGACACTACTATTTCTAGACTGTTGTCTGAATTCCCATATTATTCATATTCATCTTTGTCGTATGAGGAAAATCAAAGAATAATTTGCAATTCACTTCAAGAAATAATACGCAAATAATCGCATAATCCAATATGGTTCACAAACATTAACTCCCATTCTCCCATGGATAAAATAAAACATAAATATATATTGAAAATCATACTAATTGTCCTATTAGTTACTATTACATGGTTAGTGATTATGCCGCACAATACGCGGATATTGGGGGATG
>JAZUCY010000026.1:0-15158 GCA_045639365.1 Paludibacteraceae bacterium | reverse complement strand
TTAGGGATATTGATAGAAGTTAGTGAAGAGCAGTTATAGAACGCATAATTTCCAATACTTGTTACACTATTAGGAATCGTAACAGAAGTAACATAGGATCTGCAATATATAACAGTGTCATTTCGAATCAGCATTCCGTCTATTTCTATATCACCAACAATTGCACCCCAATAGTTATTAGCAACTGCATCAAGAGAAGAATTGTTAATAAAATTACTCTTGGCAAAATAGCAACCAGAGAACGCAGTACTTCCAATAGTTGTTACACTATTAGGAATCGTAACAGAAGTGAGTAAAGAGCATTTATAGAACGCATACTCTCCAATACTTGTTACGCTATTAGGGATATTGATAGAAGTTAGTGAAGAGCAGTTATAGAACGCATAATTTCCAATACTTGTTACACTATTAGGAATCGTAACAGAAGCGAGCGAAGAGCAGTTATAGAACGCATAACTTCCAATAGTTGTTACACTATTTGGAATTGTGATGGAAGCGAGCGAAGAGCAGTTATAGAACGCATAACTTCCAATAGTTGTTACACTATTTGGAATTGTGATGGAAGTGAGCGAAGAGCAGTTATAGAACGCAGAATTTCCAATAGTTGTTACGCTGTTTGGGATTGTGATGGATGTTAAAGAGGAGCAACCAGTGAAAGCAGAATTTCCAATACTCGTGACACTATAAGTGCTTCCGTTGTAGATAACAGTTTCAGGAATATTTGCGATAGTGAGATTGGGGTAATTTGTCTCATTCCATGGACTAGCAACAGAACTCGTCACATCAACAGTTGTGTCACTGGTGATATTGTAGCAGATGCTATTCACTTGGAAGTCATACGCCCACAGGGCAGTAGTAGCCACGAGGGCGAGGAAAAGTGTAAAAAGTTTTTTCATATAATGTGTTTTTTATATAGTTATACACTAGTGTCCACTAAAATTTTATAAATTCTTCTTTAATTTATTGAATACTTGTTTGTTGCTGTGAAAAATTATGCGAACCGATTTCATTTTACAATTTACTGATAGTAGGATAATTTTGGTTAATTTACTGCAATTTATTACAATATTGGTAGTGAATAAGGTAATTTTTGTAAATTTTTGGCTTAATCGTCTTATCTCGCTTTCGCTCGAACGATAAATCCTATAATTTTTGTTATATGTATGTTCTCTCGTTTTTTTTAGTGGACAGTAGTGATAGTTATATAAAAATTAGCGCGCAAAGGTACAACAAAAATTGCACATGCGCAAGTAAAACGAGGATTATTTTCATAAAATGATAGATTAAATCTATCTCATTTGATATTTTTCACTCGTGTATATGAATTAACTAAAATAATTTTAATTATGAAGGAAAGTGAACATTTGCGTATTTCATAAAAAAATATTACCTTTGCACCGTCAATTATATAATTCAATGCGTATAATTAAATATAAGTGATTATGAAAGAGTATGTTGTCAATCACTGCACAGTTACTCCTGTGCGACAAGAGCCGTCTGAAGGTAGCGAGCAATTGACCCAATTGCTCTTTGGCGAAGTGTGCGAAGTGTTGGAACGTCTTTCTCGTTGGACTAAGATTCGTTCTACGGTGGATGGACAAGAAGGTTGGGTAGATTTCAAAATGCTCACCTCTACTGATATCCAATATCTAATATCCGATATCCGAACTGTAGTGTCTGTGCCTATGGCAGTTGCTACAGATATGGAGACAGGCGAAGAGTTGATGCTTACACTCGGT
This sequence comes from Paludibacteraceae bacterium, assembly GCA_045639365.1. Classification (GTDB taxonomy): domain Bacteria; phylum Bacteroidota; class Bacteroidia; order Bacteroidales; family Paludibacteraceae; genus Colicola. The sequence continues at coordinate 13,419 of JAZUCY010000026.1, read as the reverse complement.
ACGCGGTTGCCTAATTATGCGCATGGAACATTTGAAGTATTCAATAAGAAATTTTTAATCAATCCTATGCAGGCGATGAAGCTGGTGAACGCTGGGGCGACAGGAGCAGAAATATGCGCAGTGGCGCAATCGCTATTGAACGCTCCCTATCTCTGGGGAGGGAAGAATGTGATGGGTATGGATTGTTCGGGATTTACACAGGTGGTATATAGCGTGTTTGGTGTAAACCTATTGCGCAATGCGCGCGAACAAATAACACAAGGTGTGCTTGTTCCATCTTTGACAGAAGCGCAAGCGGGCGATTTAGCATTTTTTGACCATGCAGACCGTGACCCGCAAGCCACCAATGTTTCGCATGTGGGTATTCTATTAGACAACAAAAAAATCATCCACTGCTCGGGATGCGTGCATGTGGATGATATAGATGAAATGGGTATTCATCTGCCTAATGGCGAACTAACCCATCACTTGGTGCAAATCAAACGCTATCTTTAGCGATTTTTATACATATCGTCGTAGTACTTCTCGTACTCGCCAGAGGTGATGTTGTCCATCCACTCTTGGTGGTCGAGGTACCAACGAACGGTTTTCTCGATACCCTCTTCAAATTGCAGAGAAGGTTCCCAACCCAATTCGGCTTGCAATTTGCGTGAGTCGATAGCGTAGCGCATGTCGTGGCCTGCACGGTCTGTGACGTAAGTAATGAGGTTCATGTCTTCTCCCTCTGCACGACCTAAGAGACGATCTACCGTATTAATAACCACCTTGATAATATCGATATTCTTCCACTCGTTGAATCCGCCGATATTGTAAGTCTCTGCCACGGTGCCTTGGTGGAAGATGAGGTCAATAGCGCGAGCATGATCCTCAACATAGAGCCAGTCGCGCACGTTCTCACCCTTGCCATACACAGGCAATGGTTTGCGGTGGCGGATATTGTTGATAAAGAGTGGGATCAACTTCTCTGGGAATTGGTATGGACCATAGTTGTTGGAGCAGTTGGTCACAATAGTAGGCATGCCGTATGTGTCATGGAAAGCGCGCACGAAGTGGTCGCTACTTGCCTTAGATGCAGAGTAGGGACTGTGAGGATTATACTTAGTTGTTTCCACGAAGAAGTCTTCGCCGTATGCCTCGTGGTGCTCGGACGATGCTTGGGTAGAGAATGGAGGCTCGATACCCTCAGGGTGGGTCATTTCAAGCGCACCATATACTTCGTCGGTAGAGATGTGGTAGAAACGTTTTCCCTCGTATTTCTCTGGCAAGGCTTCCCAATAGAGTTTAGCTGCTTGCAAAAGCGATAAGGTACCCATCACATTGGTGCGAGCAAAGGTAAATGGATCTTTGATTGAACGATCCACGTGGCTCTCTGCTGCGAGGTGGATAATGCCTGTGACTTGCTCTTCCTGCATGAGTGCGTACATAGCATCAAAATCGCAGATGTCTGCTTTGACAAAACGATAGTTGGATTTTTCCTCAATATCTTTGAGGTTAGCGAGGTTGCCTGCGTAGGTGAGTTTATCCACATTGATAATACGGTAGTCAGGATACTTGTTTACGAATAGTCGTACGACATGGCTGCCAATAAATCCAGCGCCACCAGTGATGATGATAGATTTCATGTTGTATAAGTTTTTAAATTACAAATCGTATTTGTTTGAAATGGTATTTGCACTCTTCTCCGCTCTCTTTGCGTAGCACCAATTCTCCTTGGTTCGTAATGCCCACTAACTCTGCCGTAAATATTCCTTCTTCCGTTTCATCTGCTATGGCAGTAGGGGTAATGTTCACTTCTCGCTCTACATACTTATGCCACCCTGTGCGGCGGTAGATGCGTTGTAGATATGCGTCATATAGTTCGTCTGTGGGGCGTGTTTCCCACGCTTCCATTGCAGCTATCCAATCGTTGAGCAATGGTTCAAGGGGATAATCCTGGCCAGTAATTTGCTTCATGGATATGGGGTTAGGTGCGTTGCTCAGCCACTCGGTTTGATTCACATTCACGCCAATGCCTGCAATGCTATAACCAACCGTCGTTCCCGACAAACTATTTTCAATCAATATCCCCACCAATTTTCTGTTGCCGTAGTATATATCGTTGGGCCACTTGATGGTCAGTGTATCTTTTGGTAGATGTTTTGCTAACGCTTCCCAACATGCTAAGGCTACCAACATGGATAGTCGCCATTGTTCTGTGGCTTGCAATCCCGTATAGCGCAACAATGTAGAGAAGAGTAGGTTCTTGCCTTCCTCGCTTTCCCAGCTATTTCCTGCTTGTCCACGTCCTGCTGTTTGAAAGTCGGTACGAATGGTGTACAGATGCGGTAACGCATCGCTATACTGTTCGCGCAACAGAGTGGAGGTACTATGTGTTTGCTTGATATACATTCAGTAGGTATTGCTCTATGACACGTTGTATCTTTCGTGGCTTGCAATTGGCACTATTCACCATCACTGCAAACATCCATACTCTGCCATCGGGTAAGAAGATATAGCCAGCGTAATTCTTAGTACCACCGATAGTGCCACTTTTTGCATACACTTTACCATGAAGCGATGTATCTCGTAAGAACGAACTCAATGTGCCACTTTCGCCACTGCATGGTAAGGAGGCCAGGAACACTTCCTTATGCTTAGAACCATACATATAACGCAATAGTTGTACATACATAGATGGCGAGATAACCTCTTGTGGCGCTAATCCGCAGCCATCCAAAATACGCGCACTGCGGAAACTAACGCCGCGGTTCTTCCAATACTCACGCATGAAGTCACAAGCGTTATGGATGGTGCAAGGCGTGCTGTATTTAGCGCCAAAGGTGCGGAAAAGCATTTCCGCATAGAGATTGTCCGACTCCTGCTCGGTGTGTCGAATGATCTCCGACAGCGGTTCGCTCTCATGCGTGAACAGTAGTGTGCGAGCGGGCGCGTCGGCGGGCTTCTCGCTCAGGTATGTCTCAGTACCATCCACAGTGATACCACTATTGCGCAGTATCTTGGTGAAGTCACGCACCAAGATGAGTCCAGGATTAGGCATATCGCCACGCACACCAAAGGTCTGTCTGTTGGAAGGTACACTACCCACCAAATAGCGTGTGTTATTATACGGCACACCATGCACAAAGGCTCCGTCGTAGGTGATACGGGTACAACGAATATGATTCTCGAATTGGATTTCAGGAATTTCAGGAGTGGTGTATAATACTTCCGCAATACTACCTACTGCCCCACTACGCAAAACGATATTCATGGTGTTGTCTTGATAGGCAAGTGCAAAAATACCTGGTGCATAGTAGTTGCCTGCATCTTCCCACAACCATGATGGGTTGAGCGCATCGCCGTCAAAATAGCTCAAGTCTGCTACTACGGAACCTGTGATATGCTGAATACCTGCCTCACGCAGTTTTCGTACCCATTTGTACATAAAGTTTTTGTCGCCCACATAGCGCGAACCGAATGTAGGATCGCCTCGTCCTTCCACAAACAAATCGCCATATAAAATGCCATCTTGTATATAGCCCGAATAGGTGATAGGCGTTTGGATACGATAATCTCCACCCCATATCTCTAACGCCGTGGCTGCGGTGAGCAATTTCATTGTAGAGGCAGGAGGGATAACCGCATTAGGACGGTAAGAATCAATCGTATCTCCCGTGTGATAGTCACAAATCAGCACACCGATATTGGCATCTTGCGTATTGGGGTGGGTAGTTAAAATAGATAATATAAGTAATAATTTAAGCATAATCCATCAATTTCGCTGCAAAGGTACGCTTTTTTCTTGAGAAAAACAAAAAAGGTTTGTATATTTCCAAAAATTGTAGTACTTTTGCAGAAATTTTTGAATTATGAGCGATTCCAATACGCATTATGTGTACCAAGAGCCTGCCATTGAGTTTGTAACAGTGGCGGTGCAGTTATGCCTTTATTTGGAGCAAGTGACAGAGTATGAAAAGGCTGATTTTATTGAGAAGATGCTGTGTCTATTGCCTCTCCTGTATCTCAAAGCGCGCCTTCTGCCTAAGAATGAAGAAGAAATGGACGGATATCCTGAGCGTTTCGTTACGGAGCAAGAATACGAGGATCTGCGCCAATTCATCGCACAAAAATTAGGTTCTGATGATGCATATTTGGAGGTGTTTGTGGAGGAAATGCGCTATTCTGATGAACCAATCACGGCTTTTATCTCGGAGAACATTGCGGATATTTACCAAGAAATAAAGGACTTGGCATGTAATTATCAGACCCGTGATGAAGCGGTTATGAACGATGCGTTGGTTAATTGCTTAGAGGCTTTTGAGCAACATTGGGGACAGAAGTTGCTCAATGTACTGCGACCATTGCATCTTCTTGCTAACAGCGACGAAAAAGACTTTTAATCCTGAATATGAGTAGTTTCTTGCCAAATACTTTTGCGCCACACATTGATAAGACGGCTATTCAAGCGCTACCTGTCGCTTTTTTTGAGGGTGAGGTTATTGTCGTGGATAAACCCGATATGGTGGCAGAAGCTGCGGCATATTTGCGCCAACATACCATTTTGGGAGTAGATACCGAGGCGCGACCATCGTTCAAGCGTGGTGTGCATTATCCTACTGCCTTGGTGCAGATTGCTACCCTCGAAAGGTGTTATCTGTTCCGCCTGACGCATGTGGGAATGCCCGTTGAAATCGCACAAATCTTCGCGGATCCGGAGATATGCAAGGTAGGGTTAGCCTTCAAAGATGATATCAATGGTTTGCGCAGAAGACGTGATTTCAAACCGGCTAACTGCATAGATCTACAAGCAATGGTATGCAAGTATGGTATTATGGAGTTGGGGCTGCAAAAGATATTTGCCATTATCTTCGGTAAAAAGATTAGTAAAGCACAGCAGCTTACTAATTGGGAAAACTCGTATCTCACTGCTGAACAAGCACGTTACGCTTCTACCGATGCTTGGGCTACACTCAGTATATATTTGGCGTTGCAACAAGTGAAACCGCTATCCAAACGTGCGGTAGAAGCCCTCAAATGTGCTGAAAAAGAAGCGCAAATACGCCGCCAACAAGAAGCAATAGCGAAAAAACAACAAGAAAATGATAACAGTTCACCTCAAACCACATAAAGAAGAGTCTCTTCTTCGTTTTCACCCTTGGGTTTTCTCGGGTGCTATTCGTAGTATTCAGTTAGATGCCAATTATCCGTATAACCAACCACAAGAGGGTGAGATGGTGCAAGTGCTTGATTCTAATGGCAAAGTATTAGGAGTGGGACACTATCAAGTGGGTTCTATTGCTGTGCGTATATTGGCTTTTGGGGTGGGTGAGTTGCCTCGCGATTTTTGGACGGAGCGTATTCGGGCTGCGTATGAAGTTCGTTGCTCATTGGGATTGCTTTCTGCTACCAACAATACCTACCGTCTTGTTCATGGCGAGGGTGATTTTCTGCCGGGGCTTATAGTGGATGTCTATGCCGATACAGCCGTTATTCAGGCGCATTCGATAGGTATGCACTACCACCGTCAAGAGATAGCAGATGCTATTGTGCAATCCGTTCCGCAGGTAGATAAGGTGTATTATAAATCCGATGATACTTTACCGCATAAGGCACCTATTCAGGGCAATCGTGTGGGGTATCTTATTGGTGCAGAAAAAGCCGATTTCAACGGAGATTTCTGGGCTAAGGAGAATGGGTTGGATTTCCGCATTGATTGGCTCCGTGGACAGAAGACAGGATTCTTTATTGACCAACGTGATAATCGCTCGCTGTTGGAGCATTATGCTCAAGGCAAAGAGGTACTTAATATGTTCTGCTATACAGGTGGCTTCTCTGTCTATGCGCTGCGAGGTGGTGCCAAATTGGTCCACTCGGTAGATGTGAGTCAAAAAGCCATTGACTTGGTGCGTAGTAATGTGGCGCATAATTTTGGTGAGGATGCACCGCACGAGGCGTTTGCCGAGGAGGCTTTTGATTTCTTAGCCAAGAACCAAAGCAAGTACGACCTTATTGTGTTGGATCCACCGGCTTTCGCCAAGCACCGCGATGCGGTAAAGAACGCCCTGCGTGGCTATCAACGTCTTAATGCTAAGGGCATACAGGCCATCCGTCCAGGAGGTATATTGTTTACTTTCTCTTGTTCGCAGGCGATTGATAAGGACATGTTCCGTTTGGCAGTCTTCTCGGCTGCGGCGCAGGTGGGACGTAAGGTGCGTATCTTACACCAACTACATCAACCTGCTGACCACCCAATTAATATCTATCATCCGGAGGGAGAGTATCTCAAAGGCTTAGTATTGCAGGTAGAATAGTTTTGTAAAATCTTCGATTTAAGCCATTTTGGTTTTGAGCAATGCGTTTTGAGTTATATTAATTTGACTTAAAACGCATTTTTCTTTGATTTGAGCGCATATCTCAATAAATAAGGGAAGGGGTATTGTGTATGTGAAAAAAAAGTTGTAACTTTGCAGTCGCTTTTGCGCGTGCGTATGGGTGCGTGAGACCTGAGTGCGCACGACGAACTTTTTAGAAATAATAAATAAAATATAATATGGAAGAATTGAATCAACAAGTAGAACAACAAGAGAAGTATGATGGCTCGAGCATTCAGGTGCTCGAAGGTTTGGAAGCAGTGCGTAAACGTCCTGCGATGTATATTGGCGATATTTCGCTAAAAGGTCTGCACCACTTGGTATATGAGGTGGTGGATAACTCTATTGATGAGGCGTTGGCAGGTTTTTGTAGTAACATTGAGGTAACCATCAACGAGGATAACTCCATTACCGTGCAAGATAATGGTCGTGGTATTCCTGTGGATATGCACCCCAAGGAGCACAAAAGTGCGTTAGAGGTCGTAATGACTGTGTTGCACGCTGGTGGTAAGTTCAACAAAGATAGTTACAAGGTATCTGGTGGTCTTCACGGTGTGGGTGTGAGTTGTGTGAACGCACTCTCCACCAAATTGCACGTAGAGGTGCGCCGCGATGGCAAAGTGCATGCGCAAGACTATGCGAAAGGTAAGCCATTAGCTCCTGTGAGTGTGATAGGCGCTTACAATGAGGGCGAAGGCACTGGTACACGTGTACAATTTTGGCCAGATGGAAGTATCTTCACAGAAACTATTTACCACTACGATATTCTTGCCAACCGTATGCGTGAGTTAGCATACTTGAATGCTGGTGTGCGTATCACCTTGACCGACCTTCGCGAGAAGAACGAGGACGGCACCTTCAAGGGTGAGGTGTTCTATTCAGAAGAAGGTTTGAGTGAGTTCGTGCGTTACATAGATGGTACCCGCACACCGCTCATCTCTGAGGTTATTCACCTTAATACCGAGAAATATGGTACTCCAGTTGAAGTGGCTATCCTTTATAACACCGATTTCAACGAGAACGTACATAGCTATGTAAACAATATCAACACCATCGAAGGCGGTACACACGTGGCAGGTTTCCGTGCTGCACTCACTCGTGTAATGAAGAAGTACGCCGATGAGAGCAAGATGTTGGAGAAGGCTAAGTTGAAAGATAAAGACGGTAATGCCAACATCGATGCCAACGACTTCCGTGAGGGTCTGACAGCCATAATTAGCGTGAAAGTGGCAGAGCCACAGTTTGAGGGTCAAACGAAGACTAAGTTGGGTAACTCAGAGGTAGCTGGTATGGTATCTTCTGCTGTGAGCGAGGCTTTGACTAACTACTTGGAAGAGCACCCAGAGGACGCAAAGAGGATTGTAGAGAAGGTTATCTTGGCTGCCCAAGCACGTATTGCTGCTCGTAATGCTCGTCAGAGTGTGTTGCGCAAGTCGCCTCTTGGCGGTGGTGGTTTGCCAGGTAAGTTGGCTGACTGTGAGAGCAAAGATCCCGCTGAGTGCGAACTGTTCCTTGTGGAGGGAGATTCTGCAGGTGGTACTGCTAAAACAGGTCGCGACCGTAAGATTCAGGCTATCTTGCCATTGCGTGGTAAAATCTTGAACGTAGAGAAAGCGATGGAGCACAAGGTGTTCGAGAGCGAGGAAGTACGCAATATCTTCACGGCATTGGGTATAACCTTTGGTACAGAGGAAGATCCTAAGGCGTTGAACCTGAGTAAGCTACGCTATAACAAAGTAATCATTATGGCCGATGCCGATGTGGACGGTGCGCACATTGCTACACTGATTATGACCCTCTTCTTCCGTCACATGAAAGAGGTAATCGAGCAAGGTCACTTGTTTATTGCTATGGCTCCGCTGTATTTGTGCTCTAAGGGTAGCTACAAGGAGTATTGCTGGAACGACCAACAGCGTTTAGACTTCATCATGAAGCATTGCGGTGGTGATGAGAAACTGGTGAAGACACAGCGCTACAAAGGTCTTGGTGAGATGTCGGATGAGCAATTGTGGGAAACCACTATGGATCCAGCTCGCCGCCTGTTGAAGCAAGTGACAATCGAGAATGCTGCCGAGGCAGATCGTACCATCGCTATGTTGATGGGTGATGATGTGGCTCCTCGTCGTGAGTTTATTGAGAAGAACGCAACCTACGCTAAGATTGATGCATAATCTTAGCGATAGGTGATAGGTTATGGGAGATGAGGATTGCTGTTTATTGTAGTGCAAAAGACAGAATACCAGAGGAGTATTTGGCTCTTGGCGATGTGCTAGGTCGGTGGATTGCTGGGGCTGGACACACCTTGGTGTATGGGGGTGCTACGGGTGGACTGATGACACGTGTGAGCAATGCCACGAAGGCTGCGGGCGGCACGGTGGAAGGCGTGATACCCCAACGTATTATCCAAGCCAAGCGTATGGCAGATAATTGCGACGTACTATATACAGTGGCCAATATGTGCGAGCGCAAACAGAAAATGAAGGACTTGTCAGACTGCTTTGTCTGTTTGCCTGGTAGTTATGGTACGCTTGATGAGATGATGGACGTAGTGGCGAGTGGTACGGTAGATGAACATCGTAAACCCTGCTTTGTGCTGAACTACCAAGGGTTCTACGAAGGACTGAAACAGCAAACAGAGCACATGCGCAAACTATCCTTTTTGCCACAAGAAGAACAGTATGCTCCTCAGTTCGTGGACACAATAGAAGAATTGATAGACAAACTAATAGTAATTAAACTTTAAAAAACACATACTTATGCAAACAGTTAAAATGCTTAGTACCAAGCAGTTTGAGCAATGGTTACAAGAGCAAGCACAGATTGCAGTGCGCTATCGTAAGGTAGAAAAAAGTAATCTCTTAGCAGAATATAACACTTTGAAAGAGGTGGTAGAGTCAGCTGATTTCCAATCTAAAAAGACAAAACTCACCACGACTCGCTATGCCGATACCCAAGAGGGAAGCACCATGGCGCTTTACAAACAGTTGAGTTGGAACACATCGGTTATTCTCTATAACTTGCTCAAAAAACAAGCATGGAAAGAGAAACCTGAGGTGGCTCAATACTTGGAGCTTTCCGAGCGAATCCAAACGCCTGAGTTCCAACAGGCTAATGCGTTTTGGAAGAATCCAAAACGCTGGTTTACTACTCCTGAAAGCCAACAAGAGAAACGCTATAATGAGTTGGTAAAGCATGCGGATATTGTATTTTTCTTCCAGCATACAGAACAAGAGATAGCGGAGTTGGAGAGTTACTCTACCGTATGGACGGAGGAGTGCGAAACGGCTAAATTGTCTGCTGTATGGCAAACAGGTTTCCTCTATCCTAATAAGGATTTCAAGGCAGACCACTCGCATGTGAGTGAGCAACAAGCATATACCAAAGGTAGAAATACCCAAGTGATTAATCGTATGTGGACTGTTTTTACCAAGAAAGAGAAGACTACCTCCCCAGCTTGGCACCCAACTAAGGGTATGATTATGCACGATTTTGCTTATACGAGCGATGTGTGGCATACGGCTGAGGCGGTTGCTCCTACATCTGGTGTTATTCAAGCTAAGGTACGCACAGCGGGCAAAGCGAAACATGTTTGCTGTTTGACGACTATTAATGCTAAGAAGTCTTTGCACCTTTTGCCTGCTGATCACATGGTTAAAGAGGCTATCTACACGCTTGTATGGAACGAGAAGGAGGTAGTGAACTATGTGAATAATGTAGAGGTATCTCGCACGCAGAATCCATTGGCAGGCGAAGCACTTCATTTGTTGGTTCGCAGCTATTTGCCACAAGAGCAGAAGGGTGGTGCAGGTCAAATGGATATTGACTGGATCCGTATCTATACCCAAAAGTAATTCGCTTCGACCCGAAATAGTAAATTGTAAATAGTCAAATAGTAAATCATTTTATGTTTTTGATTGCAGGGCCATGTGCCATTGAGAGTCGAGATATAGTGATGTACACCGCTGAAACATTAAAGTATGTGTGCGACCGATTGGGCATCACATTGTATTTCAAATCCTCTTACGACAAAGCGAACCGTACGCGTTTGTCAGAACGCGGAGTGGGTATGGAGAAAGGGTTGGAGATTTTGCAAGAGGTGAAGTCCACTTTCTCGTTGCCTATTCTCACCGATGTGCATGAGTCGTGGCAATGTGCGCCTGTGGCGGAAGTGGCCGATGTGTTGCAGATTCCCGCTTTTCTCTCTCGTCAAACCGATTTGTTGGTGGCTGCGGCTCAAACGGGCAAGGTGGTCAATGTGAAGAAAGGTCAGTTTATGGCGCCTTGGGATATGCGCGGAGCAATCGCTAAGATCGAAGCTAACCATCCACTTGCATCATCGCCCAATAGCCTTATCGCCTCAAAAAGTATCTGGCTCACGGAGCGCGGAAGCAGTTTTGGTTATGGTAATATCGTAGTGGATATGACCTCGTTGGTGAAGATGCGTGAGTATGGCTATCCAGTGGTGTTCGATGCTACGCATTCGGTGCAGCAACCAAGTAGCCAAGCAGGTGTTACGGGAGGTAATCGTGAGATGGTGCCTCATCTGTTGCGTGCTGCGGTGGCAGTGGGCATTGACGGACTTTTCTTAGAGGTGCATCCAGAACCAGAGAAAGCGATTTCTGATGCTGCTAACCAAGTACGCCTCAGCGAGGTGGAACATATTCTGCGCCAAGCACAGAGAATCGAATCCGCTCTCAATTTATAACTGATCACTCATAACTCGTAACTACATTATGTACGCAAAAAGAGCAAAAGAGATATTTGATACAGAAATTCATGAGTTGGAAAAACTCAGAAACAGTATTGACGCCACTTTTGATAAGGTGGTAGAGGTACTTTATGGTTGTCAAGGTAAGGTGGTGATGATGGGTATTGGCAAAACGGGTATTATTGCGCATAAAATGGCAGCCTCTTTTGCTTCTACGGGTACGCCGTCTATTTTTGTCAATGCTGCGGAGGCGGTACATGGCGATTTAGGTATGTTGAATGCGAATGACGTGGCGATACTTGTGAGCAATAGTGGTGCTACCAATGAGATACTCAGTATTATTGATCCGCTCCACCGAATGGGTTGTACTATTGTGGCTATGACGGGTAATTTGGACTCTCCGTTGGCGCAGCGTGCTGACCATGCGCTCTCTATTCATGTGGATACGGAGGCGTGTCCATTGGGTCTTGCACCTACCACTTCTACTACGGCTACTCTGCTCATGGGCGATGCGCTGATGATCTGTCTCATGGAGATGCGTAAGTTTAAGGCGGAGAATTTTGGCCTTTATCATCCAGGTGGTGCATTGGGCAGACAATTGTTGGGTAGAGTAAGCAAGTGTATGAGCACGGATGTGCCTCGTGTACAAGTAGATTCCATTTTCAGGGATGTTGTTTCTGAGATGACCGATAAGCATTTGGGTATGGCCATGGTGTATGACCAAACGTGCTGTGTGGGTATTATCACCGACGGTGATGTACGTCGTGCTATCCTCAAATACAACGATGTGCAGATAACGGCTGCGGATATTATGACGCCATCTTATAAGCATATTGCTAAGGACGCTCTGTTGAGCGATGCGTTGGCAACTATGGATAAACATAATATCACGACTTTAGCGGTTACAGAAGATGCAGAAAGCCAAGAAATTATTGGAATCATATCTATTCACCATATCATTGATTTTCAATCTTAAGACATGATTATTCATTTACCTAAAAATATATCGCACGCGTACGCGCAAGAGTTTGCAGAGGGTATTGGGGCTTTGTGTTTGGAACAGCCTGAGTATTTTGTTCTTATTACGAATCACACTGTGAAGCAGTTGCCTGAGTCTATTGCAAGCTTTGCGCTCAATCATTGGGTTTTTAATTCGGACATGCAGCTTTCTTCTCGTGCTTATCATGCGGACACTTATCGTGTGGAGGTTGCTGATACGTATATCGGTGGTGATCAGAAGAACCAGCTGATGATAGCAGGTCCTTGTGCTATTGAGAGTCGCGAGCAGATTGAGCAATCGTGTCAGATGCTCAAGGAGCAGGGTATTCGTGTGTTGCGTGCGGGTTGTTATAAGCCTCGTACTTCTCCTTATACCTTCCGTGGCTTGGGTGAGGACGGACTCAAGCTCCTTGCGGAGATGCGTGAGAAGTATGGGTTGTTGATTGCTACTGAGATGCGTGATGCTACGCATGCGGATAAGGTGGTTGAGTATGCCGATATTGTGCAAGTGGGTGCTAAAGCTATGTATGACCACGGTTTGCTTACGGCAGCAGGTCAATCGGGCAAACCTGTTATTCTCAAGCGCGGTTTTGGTTCTACGCTGCAGGAATTGGTTAATTGTGCCGATTTCATCATGAGTTGTGGCAATAATCAGGTTATCCTTTGTGAGCGTGGTATCCGCAGTTTTGAGACGAATACGCGCTTTACGCTTGATCTGTGTGGTGTGGCTTGGTTGAAGCAGCATTGCAATTTGCCTATTATTCTTGATCCGAGTCATGCTATGGGATATGCGTATGGTATAGCCGATTTGGCGCGTGCTTGTACAGCGATGGGGGTCGATGGTCTGCTTATTGAGACGCACCCTCAACCTAATCTGGCGCAGAGCGATGCACCGCAGCAACTCGACCATGAGCAGTTTGCCCAGATGTATGCTTCGTTGCAACCTATCGCTGCTGCTGTTGGTAAAAAACTAGTGTAACTCCAAGCAGATAAATATAAAGCGCTATATCTCAACGATATAGCGCTTTTTTGTGGAGATAGCGGGACTCGAACCCGCGTCCAAACAAGGAACCAATATGCTTTCTACACGCTTATCTTGGCCTTGATTTTCGAGCAATGGCAAGACCCAAGCCACCAACCATTACCTTATCTGCTTTCGTCTCACTCTTGCATCACAGCCTGCAAGAACCAGCCCTGATATTTCCGCACCGCTTGATCCTATCAGCCTCTGGGCGTTGGCTTGGAGCGATGTCTCGGTTCAGCACCTTGTGCCGAAACTAGGCGAATCTACTATACTTCGATTACGCAGCGAGAGCTACAGTATTGTTGCCAGTTATAATGGCGAACCCTATTTACGAGCGG
>JAZUCY010000025.1:0-80924 GCA_045639365.1 Paludibacteraceae bacterium | reverse complement strand
GCATTCACATTGCTGATATGCTTGTTCCCATTGCCTTATGGGTTCTTTGTGTTGATTCGACTGATTAGCACGATCGTCTTTGGTTATCTCGCCTACGATTTCTACCAACGCGGTGAGACTATCAAATGCGTTGTAGCGGCGCTGATTGTACTGCTATTCCAACCCTTCGCTAAAATCTCTTTCGAGCGTGAGATATGGAACGTGATTGACATCATCGTAGCCCTATTGCTTTTTGGTAATGTAATTTGGGAGCGTGTCAAAGGTATAACTGCTGCCGCAGCGCCTCCTAGCATACAAATGTCCTCCGCTCATAGCTACGATGTGTTTATCAGCTATTCCACCAAGGACTATTACGACATCTTCGGCAATCCCAATCCTCATAGCCCAATAGCTGACCTACTCACCGTTTTGGAAGAGGCTGGCATCAGCTATTGGATTGACAAACAAGGTCTTTCTGGCGGAACAGTATTCCCACAAGAGATTGCCAAACAGATTTATAACTGCAAGGTGTTTCTCTTTGTATCTTCAGCCAACTCCAATCAGTCCACATGGACGATGAACGAGATTGCCACTGCCAACAATTATGGCAAAACGATTGTACCTTTGCGCATGGACGACACACAGTTTGCTCCACCCATCATGATATATGTAGCAGGATTGCAGCATATCAATTACTACCTCAATCCCACCACTGCAAAACACCAATTGGTCAACGCCATTCGCCTAATAATCAACAAATAATATGCCACATAACCTCCAGCGTTTCCTATCCGCGCAAGAGTATGACTATCCTATCGCTTTGCGCGAAATCCAAAATGGCTGCAAACAAAGCCATTGGATTTGGTATATATTCCCACAAATCAAGGGGCTGGGGCACAGTTATCAAAGTGAGTATTACGGTATTGCCAATCGACAAGAAGCAGAAGCCTATCTTGCCGAGCCAACCTTAAATGCCCGTTTGCGAGAAATCACATTGGCTTTGCTTGAACATAAGGACAAAACTGCCCAACAAATATTAGGAGGCATAGATGCCATGAAAGTCAAGTCGTCAATGACCTTATTCGATGCCATTGCTCCAAATGACATATATGCCGATGTACTCAACACATTCTTTGCTGGCGTGCGATGCAAGCGAACGTTGGAGTATCTACAAAAAATAAATACCACAATCTAATGAAAAAAATATTTACTGCTATCCTGTTATTATTTGCCTGCTCAGTTGTAGGGCAAATGTATGTGTCACCCACTCGATATAATTATACAAATGTTGCTAAAAGCATCACAACATCATGTACTACAAAAATGGAGAAGGTACGTGCCATATACGATTGGATATGTGGTAATATTCGTTACGACACCTCATATCGGATATACACTGCAGATGAATGTTATGATCAACGCAAAGGAGTATGCCAAGCCTATTCAGAATTATTCTACCGATTATGTGAAGCGGTAGATGTTAAATGCATAATTATCTCGGGTATTTCCAAAGATATATACGGAACTGTCAAGCGTAGTGGACATGCATGGATATATGCAGAAGTAGAAGGAGGTTCCATTCTGATTGACCCAACTTGGGGTGCTGGTTCTGTGAATGGTAATCGTTTTGAATTTAGAGAAGATCACGATTATTGGTTTATGGTTAATCCATATTGGATGATATTTACCCATTTTCCAGAAGATAATCGTTTTCAATTCTTGAAACAACCTATTAACGAACAGACTTTTGCAAAACTTCCACCATTAGCCCCATCCTGTAAGTATTTTGGTTGGGATGCCCGCGATATATTTCAACGATGTATGTCAGGAGAGATTCAGACTATGCCCCAATTATTTCCCAAAAGAGGGATTAATCTCTCCTTGATTGACATACCCATGCAGCAAACACTCAATCCCGCCACAACGTATCATTTTGAAGTAGAGGCTAATTCACCTATTCGTTTTGCTATTATAGCCAATAATAACGAATGGATATGGAACAATCTATGGAAACAATCGGGCAATCGTTATTCCATAGACTTAATGCCTGGTGGCGGAAAAGAGTTGCACATTGCTATTGAAAAACCTGATGGCAGTGGATATAAAACATTGGTACTATATAAAGTACAACCTCCAACAGCGGCGGAGCAACAATACATCTCTACACATCAACGCCCCACTATCTATGCGACCGCTCTTGCTGATGATACAAAGTTAATAGAAATTCCACAATATAAAATACTTAGTCCGGCAAAAGTGTATCACTTCGAATTGGAGACCATGCAATCAGAATCTTTGGCAATTATTGTAAATGACACATGGTATATGAGTAATACATGGAAGCAATCAGGCAACCGTTACACCATAGATGTAATGCCAAAGGAAGGAGGAGTGTTAATGGTCGCTATTAAGAATCAAGAAGGTAGTTATAATACTATTGCAGAATATACCGTCTCTGAGCCCACGACCAATGAGATGCAAATCATTCAGCAACATATATTGAATGAACTTAAACAACCAATAAACTAGTAATATCTAACTATCTATTGTATCTGTTCTGTACCTATGAGAAGAATTACATTATCACTCTTTATGGCTAGTTTTGTCATTTTATGTATTTGGCAACTCGTAGCCAATCATACGAGCAAAGAAACGAAAATGCGTGCAAAAGATTATGCTATGAAAGCTGAAGCTTATTGCCAACAAAACGGCTATCGAACAGACTATTGTTTCTTAGTTGATCGCACTTTTTTTACAAAAGCATTTGGTCATATCAGAAAAAAACACTACCTTTGCACCCGCGTATTATAGGTGTGACTGCAAACACAAAAGGTGCGCACTATAGGTTTATTGACATATTCTACAGCTGCGTATTATTATGCATGATAAATAAAGAGAAACAAAAGATATAGATGTGTCTTGTGTATATCAAATATTTATAGTACCTTTGTCCAAAAATTAAGTACTACTTTAGATTTGTCCAAGTATTAACTATTTTGTCACAAAATCAAAAAAAATGTGACAAAATGCGCTCTTTTCCAAGAACATTTGCCATATATCAGACCATAAGCTATTCTTTACACCAAACGTTTGCTTAGTATCATGCCCACACCCTTCGTCTTCATAAGCTACGCTCGCAAGGATTATATGGATGACCACAACCGTATAATCCCCAACAATATCGTATCGCGCGTGCAGAATGCACTGCGCGATGCAGGTATATCGTATTGGATTGACGAGGAGGGACTGCAAGCTGGTGATGCCTTTCCCATTAAAATCGCACAACAAATAGAAGACTGTAAGGTATTTCTATTTATCTCCACTGAGAATGCTAACCAATCTACATGGGTCATCAACGAAATAGCTACTGCGCATCACTACCATAAACCTATTATCCCCTTGCGCTATGACCATTCCCCATACAATAAAGGGTTGATGATCTATCTCGCTGGAATACAGTATATTGATTATACTGCTAACCCAAAATTTGCTATTTCAAACTTAGTTGCTGCGGTTCAAAACGCTGTACCTGCTAATGAGGTTTTAACTACATCTACACCAATCACCCAACCGATTAACCAATGGTTCAAACGCTATTTTAGGTACATTCTAATGGTATTGGTGGCAGTACTTGTGGGTGTAGCTGCGTATCTTTGTATATCAGCTGCCCAAACAAATAGCAGGAAGACAAGCACTATGGTTGAAGATGTAGTCTATATAACTGCTTATGGAGAGTGTTATCACGCTGATTCAACTTGTCACACGATCCGTAAAAAGCACTATTACGCTATCTCTATCGACCAAGCCCACCAACTTTCTAAGCGCCCTTGCTCTTTTTGTATTACGGATGATTAACAGTCGTCTTTTAAGTTTGTTTAGGACTTCAATTTCGAAAATAATTATGATGCCTATTATCGCACCCCAAATCTAATGACTGATTTGAGATAACGTAACCAAGCAAAGATACATATATCAATGAAAACAAAATTACTCATCAGTGGTCTTAGTAAACTCGTTTTAGGGTTTTTGTTAATTGCGGCACTGCTCTTTTGGCCTGCTGGAACTTGGTGTTACGTGCAGGCATGGGTGTTTCTGGCGCTTATGTTCATACCCATGATAATCATGGGCATTTGGCTATACATCTTCCAACCCGAACTATTAGCAAAACGCCTGAATAACAAAGAAAAAGAGCAACAGCAGAAGAACGTAGTCGCTCTCTCAGGACTGATGTTTATCGCAGGGTTTGTGCTATCTGCTTTGGATTATCGCTTTACTTGGTCAGTGGTTCCGCTATGGCTCACAATAGTGGCATCAATACTCTTTCTCATTGGCTATGGTATGTATGTCGAAGTTATGCGTGAAAACGCTTATCTATCGCGTACGATAGAAGTACAAGAGGGACAACAACTTATTGACACGGGTTTATATGGAGTTGTTCGTCATCCAATGTACACCGCTACTATCTTGATGTTTACATCTATTCCACTTATCCTTGGTTCATTTTGGTCATTAATCATCTTTGCTATGTATCCTCTCCTAATGGTATTGCGTATCAAGAACGAAGAACAAGTCCTTGCTGCGGGATTAAAGGGATACACAGACTACCAAAAACGTGTTAAATGGCGATTGCTTCCCTTCGTTTGGTAGAGGAGATTTCTATTGTAACCCTATTGGGTGGTAACGAAACAGGTCAGGAATATAAGAATAAAACTTTATAAATATGAATAAGAAAATTATTGTTTTTACAGGAGCTGGTGTCTCTGCTGAAAGTGGATTAGGTACATTTAGAGATACCGATGGACTATGGGCGCGATTTCGCGTAGAGGACGTTTGTACTCCAGAAGCATGGCAAAAGAATCCAGAAAGATGTGTTGAGTTCTACAACATGCGTCGTCGTGAAGCACTGAATGCTTCGCCGAACCTTGCGCACGAAGCTATCGCTCGTCTGCAAGAGGTATTTCCTAATACACAAGTCATTACGCAAAACATTGACAACCTGCACGAACGCGCAGGCAGCAAGAACGTATTGCACCTTCATGGTGAAATCACTAAACTCCGTTCGCAGAAAGATCCAACTGCTTTAGTCGAAATAGAAGGTTGGGAACAACATTATGGCGAACGTCATGCCGATGGCTCAATTCTGCGTCCGCATATTGTGTTTTTTGGTGAAGATGTACCTAATTTTCCATTGGCATGCGAGATGGCAAGTCAAGCAGACATAATGATTGTAGTGGGCACTTCGCTCAATGTCTATCCTGCCGCATCGCTGCTGATGTATGCCCCTGCACACGCAGAAATCTATTTGATTGACCCTAACGAACCCAACTTGAGTTACTACGCCGACCGTGTAGGGTATATTCAAGCCAACGCCACGGAGGGCGTGCCTGCACTAGTGGAAATACTTATAGAAGAGGCGAATGGTTAATGACCGATTGGGATGAAAGGCTAAGTTCTTTCAAACATTTTGCACAGAGGCATTGGGTAGGGTAGTGCTCAGCTATATACGCGCGAGTAGCATCACTAAGCACAATGCCTGCACATTGGCATTGAGTAGGATTCTCTGGTTGGCAGAGGAACGGTGAACCACAACGAGGACAAATCTTATTTTCCATACCTTTACGCCTTACACTTTACACCTTCCACTATAACAAAATATGCTTTTTGTATATACGCAAGTAAACACGGATAAAAAGTGTAAAGAGAACTATTTTGTTATATTTCTTTAAACTTGTTGATGATAAGCCAAATAGTAGCGACATATTTCTTGCAGACCACACTGGGCGCATTTAGGGGTACGCGCCTGACAAGTGTAGCGACCATGCAGTAGCAGCCAATGGTGTGCCTTCGGAATAACCGATTCGGGGATATGCTTGATGAGTTGCTGTTCGCTATCCAAAGGATTCTTCGCTTTCGTAGTCAAACCTATACGCTCTGCCACGCGGAAAATATGCGTATCTACCGCCATTGTGGGCTGATTCCACCATACTGCCAACACCACGTTAGCCGTCTTTCGACCTACACCAGCCAAGGTCTGCAATGCTTCGCGGTTGTCAGGTATTTGACCATCATATACCTCCACTACACGCTTGGCCATCTGAACCAAATGCTCGGCTTTGCTATTGGGATAACTGACTGATTTGACATACGCCAACACCTCTTCCACACTTGCCTTGGCCAGGGCATGAACTGTAGGGTAGGCTGCGAATAGCGCTGGAGTGACCATATTCACACGTTTGTCGGTGCACTGAGCCGATAACATCACGGCTACCAGCAATTGGTATTCATTCTCAAAATGCAGTTCGCTCTCAGCTATGGGCATATTCGCTTCGAACCACGCCAATGCTCGCTCGTATCGTTCTTTGGTTCTCATTGCTCTTTGTAGGTCTTGCTGAGGTATTGTAGCACCTGTGTCGCTTGTTGTTGTACCTGTTGTGTCTCCGATGAAATCGGGCTTTTCTTCAGGTTGAGCAGCATGATCTGGTAAAGCAGGATTAAGCATGCTTCCACATCGCTCATAGTCGGACGGTCGGTCTTGGATTTGAGCAGATTGAGTGCAGGCGTGAGGCGGATCATAGCGGCACGGTAAGTGGCCTCTTGATCCAGAAGGTCATTGTGTAGGTCTTCTAACTCGGCGAGTGCGTTGTTCGCCAGTTGCAGGTGACCATGCTCCAAGATGTTCTCTTGGTGCATCATATTGCTCAGGTCTTGTAGCTCTTGGTTGGCTTCTGCCTGCTGGGGGAAGGCACGCAGGTAATCTTCTATTTGCCAGAGATATAGGATATACTCAGCAATGTTATTCTTCTTCAAAATCATCGTATTCGTCAAATAAAATGTTATAGTCATCCGAGAAGAACAGTTCTATCTCTCGTCTATCTTTCTTGGTAGGGCGTCCTGTACCGCGGTCGCGTCCGCTTTGAGCCGCAAAACGTGCCAATTCCAGCAACTCCAGTTGCTCTTTGGGAGTAATATCTTGCATGTACTCAGGCACCATCTTCGCTCCTAATCGGTTGTTAGCCAGTTGCAATATACGATACGTATAGGTTATAGGACCTTTGCGCACGGTGAACACATCGCCCACATGAAAACTGCGACTGGGTTTCACCTCTACACCATTCATCTTTACCCGTCCGCATTTGCACGCATCGGTGGCTATAGAGCGCGTCTTATAGATGCGCATTGCCCAGAGGTATTTATCTACTCTTACTTCCATCGGTTTCAACGGTTAATTGGTTGGTTGTCAATCGGTAAATATATTGTTGTATATAAGCACGCAGATAGGTCTGCAACGCCTCTGTGTCTGCCTTTTCGGCAATATTGTGTTGCAACATCGGGTCACTCTGGTAGTCATATACTGCTCGTACCTCCTTGCCATCAAATTGCAGCAGCAGACTATCCGTTAGCAACTGATATACAGGGTGGTTGTAGCAGACTGCCCATGGGTGTTGTTTGGCTTGTGTCAGGGCATTCTCGCCAAAAGCGAAGAACAGTTTGCTGTAGCCTAAGTATGCCAAAACAGATGGCATGATGTCTGTTTGGCTGACGGCTCCTTGTGTGTGTAGTTGTCCCTGATTCCATCGGGGAGAATAGAACGCTATAGGCACCTCGAATAGTCCTTTAGCAGTTGCGTATTCGGGCAAGGTGACTTGGTTGGTATGGTCAGCCGTGAGAACAAAGAGGGTGTTCTCGTACCACGCTTGCTGTTGCGCGTATGCAAAGAACTGTCGTAGTGCATGATCGGTATAGCCTACGCATGGGTGGATGGCTTGTTGTCCCTCAGGAAAGACGCCTTCGTATCGCTCGGGTACACGGAAGGGGTGATGACTGGAGGCTGTGAACACGGCAGTCATAAAGGGCTGTGGCATGTGGTTCATCGTGCGCGCATAGTACTGTAAGAACTCCTCGTCCCAAATAGCCCATGTTCCGTCAAACGCCTCGATTCCATCGTATTCGTCCATGCCAAAATACTGCTCAAAACCAGCTGAACGCGCGTATGCCTGAAAGCCCATGCTGCCGTTAGGTGCGCCATGGAAGAAGGCAGTGGCATATCCCTCGTCACGCAAGCATGCTGCCAACGAAGAGACGGCATTGGTAGAGTAGGGAGTGACAACGTATGGCTCGATGAGCATGGGTATAGAGGACAATACCGACGGCATAGCGTCAATCGATTTTCTGCCCGAAGCAAACGAGTGGCTATAGGTCACACTATGTGCTAACAACGAATCTAAGAAAGGGGTATAGCCCGTGTAGCCATCAATATGTTGGTTGTAGAAACCAATATATTCTTTGGAGAACGACTCTAATATGAGTACCACCACATTGGTATTGCCCAATCGCCCGTTTTCTTCGATTTCATCGGTGTGTATAGGCGAGAATATTTGTTCAGCGTGCTCATTGCTGAAGTAGTGTGGATGGAGATAAGTGGTGTTCTCCAACGACTTCATGAGCGAGAAAGGCGTATTGAGCAGGATGGCTGTTTCCTGGGGCGTGTTGGTGTATTGTAGGGCATTGGAGATGGTGATGGGGCGTGTGTATTTGCCGAATCCACCGCGGATACCTATTACCACGAAATAGATGCTCGCTATCATAATAATGCTTTCTCGCGCATAGTACAAGTACGAATGGCGAGGAGAAGGGGCTTGCCATTGTCGGCGTGTGCATGCGATGAATAGGGCGATAATGGCTACGCCAAACAGCGTGACATACCAGTACTGCAGCATGGATTGTCCCATGATCTGGACGATATTGCCATCGTTCTGAAACTCAGTAAAGATATTGCAGGTAGTGCGTCTGTCGGTGAAACGGACATATACGATGTCTATGCAATTAACGATGAAACCGAGGATATTGGGTATCCAAAACGCCCATCTACTGGCGCGGATATATGCTTGGTGATTTCGTATATGGGCAGGGAGTGGCAGGAGTGCGAGCAGTATATACAGGGAATTGAGATAGAGCATGGCGGTGAGGTCAAATCGCATACCGCCAGTTAGCATCTCGAGTAGGTGCTGCGTGGATACATTGGGATAAAGGTCAATATTTACCCAATAGAAAAACAAACGTGAGATGGTGTACAAGAGCATCACCAACAGCAAGTGGCATGCTGCCACTATCCACGGATGTTTGAAGAGTTGTTTCATTTCCCGTTATATTGATTCATCGTTCTGTCCATGCCTTGCAGACAGAAGGAGGGTATGATTTCGCTGACGAGTTTCAGTCGGTCGGGTAGGGTCTTCTGTTCTTCCTCGCTCCATTGTCCGAGCACGAAGTTGCATTGTGCCCCTTTGTTAAAGTCATTGCCGATGCCAAAGCGCAAGCGTGCATAGTTCTGTGTGCCAAGTACTTGCTGTATATGTCCCAGTCCATTGTGTCCGCCATTGCTACCTTGTTTGCGCATGCGGATACTGCCAAAAGGAAGGTTGAGGTCATCGACCAACACGAGCATGTTCTCTATTGGAATCTTCTCTTGTTGCAACCAGTAGCGGACAGCATTGCCGCTGAGGTTCATATAGGTAGATGGTTTGAGCAGGATAATCTCCGCACTTTTAGCGCGACAGCGAGCTACAAAGCCATAGCGTTTGTCTTCCCATGTGGCGTTTTTGCTTTCTGCAAAAGCATCCAGCATCATAAAGCCGATATTATGGCGTGTGTTGGCATACTCATCGCCTATATTTCCTAATCCAACAATCAAGTATTTCATCTTCTGTGCTCTAAACTCTAAACGGTAGGCGCATCGCGCCGTCCTCTAAACTAAAAAGAGTGGAAAGAAACCTTTTCCACTCTTTTGTTTTACCGCTCTAATGAGTGGTGTGATTATTTCTTTTTGCCCTTTGCTGGAGCAGCAGCTGCAGCAGCTTGTTGGCTTGCGCGAGTTGCTTTAACTTGAGCAACGCAAGCGTCAGCAGGGTTCATCAACTTAAGACCTTCTTCCATTGCTACTGCACCTACATACAATTTCTTGCCCAAACCGAGGGTAGTAACATCGATCTCTACGCGGTTAGGAATTTGTGTATAGATACCGTTCACTTTGAGTTTCTTCATCTCAAGGGAGAGCTTACCACCGGCTTTCACACCTTCTGCGTGACCAGTCAATTGTACTGGGATAGCTACGGTTACAGGTTTTTGCTCTGTTACCTCCAAGAAGTCGATGTGGAACAACTCCTCAGATACTGGGTGGAATTGCAACTCTTTTACCACAGCTACTTTCTTTACATCACCGATGGTGAGTTCTACAGCCATAGTGTCAGGAGTGTAGATGAGTTTGCGAACGTCGTCAACAGTTACAGTGAAAGTGATGTTCTCGCCATTGCCATAGAGGTTGCAAGGAACGAGGTTCTCTTTGCGGAAAGCCTTAGCTGCTTTCTTGCCGTACTCGCTACGTGGAGTACCTACCAATTCAAAAGTTTTCATTTCTTTTATAAAGTGTTACTCAATAATAGGGCAATGTTCCAGCCTTTAGCCTCATAGCCTTTCGCCTAATCGCCTTGGTGCTGTCTGTGTGGCTGCCCGTATCCCATCACACATGAGATTTCTCTCTAAAAAAAGCCCGACATGCGGGCTTCTTTTGTTGACCAACCTGGAATCGAACCAAGATTTTCAGAACCAAAATCTGACGTAATAGCCTTTATACCATTGGTCACCGTTACACTTCCTTTTCGAAAGCGAGTGCAAAGGTACTGCTTTTTTTTGACATGACCAAATATTTTGGCAAAAAAGTGCAATTTTTATGCATTTTTCTGCATTTTTGCCTCAAAAACAGCCCTTACCTTTGCCTTTAACCTATAATCTCAACGATAGAGTAGTTCTTCTTACCTTTTTGGCAGAGCAGGTATTTGCCATTGAGCAGCATGTCTGCGGTGATAGCTTTTTGAGGATCGGTGAACTTCTCTTTGTTGATAGAGAAACCGTTGGCGATAATCATCTTGCGCGCCTCGCCTTTAGATGGGAAAATCTTGGTTTTCTCTGCCAACAGATCGAGTGGAGGAATACCTGCCTCGATGTCCTCGCGGCTTACTTCGAATTTATCTACACCGTCAAACACTTGCAAGAAGGTCTCCTCGTCCAGTTTGCTCAGTGCCTCGTGGGTAGCATTACCAAAGAGGATATTGCTTGCCTCTACGGCAGCCTCATAGTCTTCGCGGCTGTGTACCATGACGGTCACTTCCTCTGCCAAACGCTTTTGCAGACTGCGCATGTGAGGTGCCTCATCGTGTGCAGCAATCAGCGCATCAATAGTCTCTTTGTCCAAACAGGTGAAGATACGGATATAGCGTTTCGCATCATCGTCGCTCACATTGAGCCAGAACTGGTAGAAGCGATATGGGCTGGTGTACTTGCGGTCGAGCCATACATTGCCACTCTCGGTCTTACCGAACTTACCACCGTCGGCTTTGGTGATGAGAGGGCAGGTGAGTGCAAATGCCTCGCCACCGCCCATCTTCTTGATGAGTTCGGTACCAGTGGTGATATTGCCCCATTGATCGCTACCGCCCATTTGCAGTTTGCAGTTCTTGTGCTTGTTCAGATATACATAGTCGTAGCCTTGCAAGAGCTGATAGGTGAACTCGGTAAAGGACATACCTTGGCTGCACTCGCCGTTGAAGCGTTTCTTCACAGAGTCCTTAGCCATCATATAGTTGACGGTAATGAGTTTACCTACCTCGCGTGCGAAATCGAGGAAGGTGTAGTCCTTCATCCAGTCGTAGTTGTTCACGAGTTCGGCTGCGTTCTCGCCCTCACCGAAGTTCAGGAAACGCTCCAATTGCTTCTTGATACACTCTTGGTTGTGGCGCAGAGTGGCTTCATCGAGGAGGTTACGCTCGGCAGACTTACCACTGGGGTCGCCAATCATACCTGTAGCACCACCGATGAGTGCAATAGGCTTGTGACCTGCGTTTTGCAGGTGCTTGAGCATCATGATACCGCAGAGGTGACCGATATGCAGACTATCTGCTGTAGGGTCAATACCGAGGTATGCAGCAGTAGGTTCTTTCAGGAGTTGTTCTTCGGTGCCTGGCATCATGTCTTGCAACATACCACGCCAGCGCAGTTCATCTACAAAATTCTTCATTGTTTCTTATATTATATAATAAGGTGTATTGTTATGTTTTTATTTGATTCCTAATTTCTTGCGAATCTCTTTTGGAATGGCATTCTTGTGTACGAGTACACAGTTAGTCTTGTATTGCATATATGCTTCTGATACATACCAAATACCTTTGTACTCACTCTTCTTGGTACCCCATGAGTTCTTTACCATGTAGTAGCGTTTGCCGTTTTGGTCTTTGGCTGTACCGAAGATTTGCATACCGTGGTCGTCGGTGTTTTCCCAGCTGTCGTATGCTGCTTGGCGCATCTCTTGGGTGATGGTTTTCTCAGGCAATGGCTTCTTGGTCAGCTCCTCGCGTTTGTCAGTAGCAGAGAGACCCAACCAACGTGCTGCATCGCTACCGCTGAGGTCAGCTGCTTTTTCCTCCTCTGGCACTACGCCCAGACCCTTGCGGGTGAAGCATATCTCGCTCACATCAGCACCCCAAGCCAAGGTATAGCCGTTTGCAAGTGCGTTGTCAATGATAGCCATCATCTCGTCCATTGGCACGTTGTACATCTGATCCATGCGCCAGTTGTCTGGTACCTCAAGGGCGAAGGTGGTGTAGTATGGATGGTGGGTATAGCTGGTGATGCTCACATAGTCATCTGCATTCAGACCCAACTCCTCAGCGAAAGTCTTTGGTGTATATTCCTTGCCGTTGTAGGTGAAGGTCTCAGGGCACTCACCCAAATAGGTGTCATAGACAGCGGTGAGGGCTTTTTTCCATACTGGGGTGAGTTTCTTCAGTCCGCTATTGGTGACAGCATCTACTACACCGTCAGCCACTGCATCGAGTTCAGTGTGAACAGGCAATGTGTCAGCAGGGCTGCTACCATATTGGATACCAGGCATGGCCTCTTGTGGCACAAGACCGTAGTTCTTGAGGCAGTATATCACATCGTATGCTGAACCACCAGGAGCAAATTGTGCATTGCCGTACATGCGAACCACGTATTCCGCGCGGTCAAGCATGGTGTGGTGTACCACGAACATCTCGCTCAGGTCATATTCGCCTTTGCCCATGCGCAGGAGTTCGCTCTCGAGGAAACCAATGGTAGAGTAGCTCCAGCATGTTCCGCTACGGTTTTGGTCTTTGACAGGTGTGATAGCGATACTATCTACGGTCGTAAAGCGGAAACCCTCTGTGGAGTCGTTGGCTGTTGTAGCCTCTTGTGCCATACTGCTGAGTGCAAATGCACCAAGTAGTACTGATAATAATACTTTTTTCATATATTCTTTGCTTTAAACTATATTTTCTATTTAAGACAACTTAAACAACTTTTCCGCTTCGCCAACATCGCTCAGCGGCAAGGATTTTGCAAGTGCGTAGTGCGCTAAATGAACTTGGCAAGCGCAGTGTTGGCGCGCGCAGATGTTGTCAATGTTGTCTTTAATTTGGTAACTCTTTGCTTTATCCTAATCTGGAAACTCCATGAGATATGCCTTGATAAACTCATCAATGTCGCCATCCATCACGGCATTGACATTGCTGGTTTGGTAGTTGGTTCGGTGATCCTTCACACGGCGGTCATCAAAGACGTAGGAGCGGATTTGGCTTCCCCATTCGATTTTCTTTTTTCCGGCCTCCACTTTGGCTTGTGCCTGACGACGTTTCTCGAGCTCGAGTTCGTAGAGTTGGCTACGCAAATGACGGAGGGCATTCTCGCGGTTCTTAGGCTGGTCGCGTGTCTCGGTGTTCTCAATCACGATCTCATCGGGTTGGTTGGTGAGTGGGTTGATGAACTTATAGTGCAGACGCACACCAGACTCCACTTTGTTGACGTTCTGTCCACCCGCACCTGATGAGCGGAAGGTGTCCCATGATATACCTGCTGGATCTACGTGAATATCAATCGTGTCATCAATGAGTGGTACTACGAATACGGATGCGAATGAGGTCATACGTTTACCCTGCGCGTTGTATGGGCTCACGCGCACGAGGCGGTGTACGCCGTTCTCGGATTTGAGGTAGCCGTATGCCATATCGCCTTCGATATTGAAGGTGACGGTCTTGATACCTGCTTCGTCGCCTTCTTGCAGGTTGGCGATGGTCACTTTGTAGTCATGCTTCTCGCAGTAGCGTTGATAGAGGCGCATGAGTTGCTCTGCCCAGTCTTGTGCCTCGGTACCGCCAGCACCTGACACAATCTTGAGTACCGCAGGCATTTGGTCTTCCTCGTGCGAGAGCATATTCTTCATTTCGAGGGCTTCCACCTCTTTGATAGCGTGGGCGTATGCAGCATCAACTTCCTCTTCTGTGACGAGTTCTTCTTTGCAGTAGTCGAAGGCGAGTTGTAGTTCTTCGGTAGCGGAGCGCACGCCTTCGTATCCTTCAATCCATGCTTTGATGCCTTTGACTTTGCGCATTTGTACTTCAGCAGCTTTGGCATCTTCCCAGAACCCAGGATCTTGTGTGCGGAGTTCTTCTTCTTCGAGTTGTACGCGTTTTTCGTCGATAGCCAAGTATTGTTTGAGCTTATCGGCGCGTTGTTGAATTTCTTTTAGTTGTTCTATGGTTATCATATGTTGTCAGTTTTCAGTTATCAGTTATCAGTTATCCAAATTTCGGCGCAAAGGTACTAAAAATAATGCAAATACGCAAGTTATTGAGTGAAAAGTTTACTTTGAGGTGCAATTTGCAAAACTCATCCACCGCTTATCCACCGCTTATCCACCCGATAAAACCCTCTCTAAATGTAGCGGTCTCTGAGGGGACTTATGTTTTTTATTCGGCAAACTCGTCATCAACGGCGAGAACCAAACGGAAGCCAGTATTCCATGATTGAACATAGGGATTAGCTGAACTACGATAGATTATGCTACAACGTATATCTTCATCATCATACCCTCCCCCTCGTAGCACACGTGGTTCACTCCAGGACTTTGATGTACTCATGACTTGCAGTGAACTACCGTAATCGGAATATTTATCTTTACACCATTCTCTAACAGATCCACTCATATCATATAAACCTAATTCGTTAGGAAGCTTATGTTTGATTGGATATATACGAGTAGTATTGCCATAATATATTGCCACGTGATTTATATTATCGCTACCCGCGTATTTATATCCGTTGCTTTTTTTGCCACCACGAGCTGCAAACTCCCACTCTGCCTCAGTAGGTAAACTAAATTTTTTACCAGTTATCTTGTTTAGTTGAATTATAAAATGTACACAATCGAAAAAACTAATATTTATTTTGGGCAAATCGGTTGTATTTGATTTAGTTCCTATAATTGCATTCCATAATTGCTCTGTTACTTCAGTTTCTCCAATATAATAATCAGATAATGTCACTTTGTGTTGTGGTCTCGCATTTTTGACTGCGGGTTTCTCTCCATCTGCTTGTCCCATCATAAAAGTACCACCTTTTACGTATTTCATATCAAAGTATATATCACCTATTTGAAAAACGCAAGTACTATCTGCTAAATAACGAGCATGTACGTTGCCGTCCGTGTTTTTTTGTTTAGGGTGCATCGCTAATCGCAAACCTATAGCAGGGGATTTGGTATTTGCAGCAATGGCTTTTGTTTTAGTTAAGATAACACAATCGCTTATTGATGATTCCCAACTACCGCCTATCGCGTATTTCTTATCATGATGGTAGCACCATTCTGCTACATTACCAGTCATATCGTAAAGCCCTAAACTATTTGGCTGCTTTTTAGCAACATCATGGGCAGATTTTGAGGAATTATTATCAAACCACGCCAAAAAAAGTAAGTCACCACTTCCCGAAAAAGTGTTCGTAGATGTTGTTCCTTCTAAAGCAGCATGTGTCCATTCTGCTTGCGTTGGAAAATCAAAGGTTTCTCCCGTAAATTGATTTAATCGATAGATAAACTCTAATGCCTCATACCAATTGATAGTTTCGATTGGATGTTGTGGTGTATAGTGAAATTCACTTGGATTATATCCCATTACCGCATTCCAAAGCTCTTGAGTGACTTCGGTTTGACCGATATAGTAATCAGATAATACCACAGAATCACTTTCTTGATTTGGCAGGGAGGGTACTACGCCACCATTGACCTTAACCATAGTAAAAGAAACTCCGTTTACGCTGAATTGCAGGTTGTTAGACTCTTCTTTTGGAGTTTCTTCTTTTTGCGTAGCACCACTTTCTAATTGTTCTAACCGTTGCTTCAGTAGCGCAATCTCTTCTTCTAAAGCGATAACCTCTTTAGACTGTTGGTAATGTACGGTACAATAATACACTCCATTTGAACGAAGTTGTTGATTCTCAATCAATAATACTTGTTCGCAACCATCTCCACAATCAATATAGATTGAAGGTCGGCGAGCAGGGACAAGGAATAGTATCTCGTTCGAATTTTCTGCATAGCGATCTACCACCGCAGTCAGTTGCCCCATATACAAAGTCAAACGCTCTTTAGCTTTTCTGACTTCTGTTTCATTACCTTCCAAGCGCATACGAATCACCGCATAAGGGAAAGTGTCATTCAAATCAGGTTTCTCCCACTTGCCAAACTGATTTTTATACATGACAACCGCCGATGCTAATGGGTTGAGTTCCAATTCTTTGGTGATGGTTACTGACTGTGCTGCCAATGGCAATAATCCCATCCACATGCACATCAGTGCTACTAATAATTTTGTTTTGTTCATAATATTTTCTATTTGACTAACTCTAAAGCTTTTTTATTCAGAGAGTTCTTGCATTGAGCAAGCCTTCTCGTGGTTGATAACGGGGTAGTTATACATCTCATACAAGCGGTCGCGGAGGAAGTCCGTGTCCTTGTTGGAGAGGTGAATGAGTTGCAAACGGCTCTCAATATATGCGTCAAATGCCTCACCGCGTTCGTAAAGCTCATAGCCCAAGTGGATATGGCGGTCAATGAGTTGGCAGACAAATTGTATTTGCTCGTTTCGACTCATTTCGTGCAACGCAGGGTTCTCTGTCAAGGCTCGGTCAATATCGTGATTGATGGATGGTGTGAGGCGATAGACAATACGACCCTTCTGTCCCTTGATACCTACGGACATGGACACCAAGTCATCCTTGCGCGACTTTTTCCACTTCGGATTATCGCGTTTAAGTTGCATCTCGCGCGCTTTAAGATAGTCGCAAGGGTCATACTCGTATGAAATACTCACAGGGCAGATATTCAATTCTTTGACACTATCGAAGAAATTGTCTGCATCAATAGTCAGCATCTTCAATACACCCGGTTGAGTGAGATCGTTACCATCTTTGGCTCTGCCCTCGCGCTGCGCTAACCAAATGGATTTGTGATGTTTACGCAAGTGGCGAATATACTGCGATAGGGTAGTGGCATTATTAACTTGATCGCGGAAACCACCATTGCGAATAACCACAAAAGCACGCAAGAAACGCACTACGTGTTCAATCCACCATTTGCCGAAGAGATTGTTGCCAATACCGAAATAGGGGTGGATAAAATAGCGCGTACGCAACAGGAATGTGAGCCATGCCGCATCCATAACAATGTCGCGATGGTTGGTCATGAAGAAGGCTCCGTGACGAATATCTTGCTCAATGCGTTTGCGGTCGCCTTGAAAACATAATTGAATACCCTTTGTTGTCTTACGGCGCATGACCAGAAGTGCAGGGTAAAGAATTAAGAAATCTACGAATGGCAGGAGCCAGCCAACACGATAAGCGCGTATGTTCTTGAATTTTGAATTGGACATAGTGTGTTATTGTTTATGTGTCATAATATCCAAGATGAGGTCATCGGTGACCTTCATGCCATCGTGTCCGATGCGCGTGAGATTGTGGATAGTACGGTCAATATCATCTTCCACGATGCCCTCAGTAGAATCAGCGTATGAGTGTTGCATAGCCAGATAAGCACTGAAAATAGCCGTAGCGACACCGCTAGTGACTTTCAATGCGCAACCTGGTTTGGCGCCATCGCAAATCATACCCGATATATTGGCAATCATATTTTTTATAGCGTATGTAATCTCGTCATAGTTACCGCCCATCAGATAGGTGATACCTGCGGCAGAACCTGTGGCGGCCACTACGCAACCGCATAAGGCAGACAAGCGACCGAGTGATTGTTTGATATAGATGACAGTGAGATTACTGAGTGCTAGGGCGCGAAGAGTTCGCTCTTGACTGCAATTGTTTTCTTTCGCATAGAGATACACCGGAATAGAGCAGGAAATACCCTGATTCCCCGAACCTGAATTACTCATTACCTGTACCATTGCACCCGACATACGTGCATCGCATGCACCGCAGGTATAACTGATAATCTTGGTGAATAAAGTGTCTCCAAACAATCGTTTCATCTCTGGTGTGGCAGATAGAGTAGTGGAGCGCAGCAATCGACCCAAACCATGACCATATTGGTCGGCAAAAGACGTTTCAGCAGCGGTGGTATTCATCTGTGCTCCTTCTAGTAGGAAAGTGATATCCTCAGTTGCTACCTCCATGGCGAAGTCATATACGCGGCGGAGAGATATGCCTTCGCCTACTGACCTTTTTGCCTCTTCGCCTTTTACCTCACAGGATTTAGGAGAGACTGCTTCTACGAATTTTGTATGCTCATCCATGATAGTAGCTTGTGCAGAGTGTCCGTCTTTTGATACTTCAACATGGATATAGAGCAGACTTGGTGCATCGTAATCCACTTTGATAGTGGCAGGCACGCTGAGCATATATTGTTTAGCATACGCCACCGCCTCGGGAGTAGCATCGCGTAATACTTCAAGCATATACTTGGATTTGCCGACTGTGGCACCTAAAGCGATAGCGATCGGCAATCCCGTCATACCTGTGTTAGGAATACCCACTGCAAGAGCGTTCTTATAGACGTTTTTCGACAGATAAACGGTTATTGTATCGGGTTCAGCACCTAATAGTTCCTTAGCACGGGCCGTACACAAAGCCACGGCAATTGGTTCGGTACAACCGATAGCAGGAATAACCTCTGAGCGGAGTAAATGAAGGAGTTCGTTGTTAGTCATATAAAAAGAAATGTAATTTTAGTCGGATGATGGTATATATGATGAGCACTTTGCCAAAATATGTATCTACGCTTTTTAGTCTATGGCGCATGAGTTGAAAGAGTCTGTTCTTATCTTCCTCATGGCGAGTAGCTGTAGTGGATAAGTCATGTAGGCGATAATAGTAGCCCGTATTTTTCACGATGATGTGTTCTGGTCTGGCTATCCAATGATCGATTGTGAAAATAACATCTTCGTAGTACATTCGTTCAGGGAAAGTAATGGCATGCTTTTGTAACCACTCGCGGCGAAATATTCGTACCCATGGCGTGGTATCTTTGAGGTAATTTTGTGGTACGTGTAGGCTGATGAGTTTGCCTGTGCTGGATACGCGTTGGTAGCCGTGCATGACGACATCGACATTGTCAGCGAGAGGGAGGATATCAAAATACAAGTCGGGGGCAATATAGTCATCGGCATCTACAAAGGCGATCCACTCGCCAGTAGCATACTTCATTCCATTATTGCGTGCGACACCCTGTCCCTGATTATGCTGGGTATGAATCTCAATACGCGAGTCGCGCTGGGCGAAATCTTGCGCTATGGATAGGCTGCTATCAGTAGAACCATCGTTGATGAGCAGGATCTGCAGATCGCGATGTGTCTGGTGTATGAGCGAGTCAATACACTGAGCCAAGTATTTCTCAGCATTGTATATGGGCACTATGACGCTTACTTTTGCCATGTCTGTACGCAATGAGTGAATAGTAGTTCGAATTGTTGAGCCTGTTGCAAACGTGAGAATTGCTCTTTCTGCATAACCGCTTGGCGCGTAAAGCCGTTCTGCTGCCACTCGCGGTATTTTTCTAAAATGAAATCTTTAATCTCATTAATATCAGATGATGCCAATCCAGCGTTGGTTTCGCGGATGGTTTGCGCTAATAGACCATTGTCAGAAGGCGTGCAAAGCACAGGCTTCTCGCAACCCAATGCCTCGAAGAATTTGGTGGTCATCATGCCTTTTGCATTAGGGTTGGTCAGCACCAGCGCCATACTGCTATAGCGTAATTCATCACCCACCTGACTGAGCGGAATTGGTTGGCAATCAGAGGTATGGATATTTAATTCTACATTGGGTAGATTCAGTTCTCGAACAGCTTGCTCTATGAGAACTTTGCTTTGGAAGGCATATATACGCCCGATATATGAGATGCGGAAAGTGTCCGTAGGAATATCTTCTGCGTAGAATTGTGCAGGGTCGTATCCATTGTAGATGAGATGTACCTCGCTATTGTATGAGCGAATAAAATCTACATGCCATGGCGATATTGTGGTCACAGCATTGGCTTTGCGTAACACATGGTTGCGGCGACAGATATTTACCTGTTTGTACCAATAGCTAAAAGGTTTTGCCCACCATTGGCGATGGCTTTGGTATTGGGCACCGGGTACTTGCTCATCCAAATCGCGGATGTCGGTGATGAGTGGTATCTTCTTTTGACGAGCAATGTCGTATGCTGCTCTTAATGGGAATGTAGAAAACGTGGTGCAGAAAATCAGGTCGAAATCCTGCTTCTTCACTTGTTGGTTTACCCATCGCGAGAACTGTCGATTGCGCCAGTCTGTCAATAATGACCATAGCGATTGCCATGCCCATTGCCAAGTGTTGTGATAACTGATGGGTTTTTCTATGATGGGATACGAATGCGGAAAATCGAAGGACTGAAACTGCTCCGTATATACCACAATATGATGCCCTTGTCCAACGAGATAGTTACACAAATAGCGCAATCTCGGTGCGTATGAGGGCTTACCAAATGGGTCTGCTAATATAAGGATATTCAGTTTCATTTTTGTCTGTTTAGTTGTCACGTAACATCTCCAATAATTTAGGATATAGCGTGCGGTGGTAGGTGTTACCTGTAATGTTCGTATTATGCCACAAAAGCACGATTTCACCGCGATTTTGGTATACTTTTTCGAATAGTCGTTGGCACTCGAAATATGCTTCATCTTCGCTGAGATTCATATAGTTCGTATTGCCCAGCGTGCAGTCCATGACCGTCAGTGGGTGGAGCACCAATGGGGTGAGGGTCATGGTCTTAGGGTTAATCCAGCGCACAGGGCGCGTGGTTTGCAGACGAAAACCTATTTGATCGGGAAAGCCCATTGTGAAATCGTGCATAGCACCGCAATTGGCAAGCGACTGCATGTTGTCAATGGAACTACGGAGATAATGGCTGCGATGGCACAGACCTGATGGATAATGTTGGTTGGATATATGAGTCAGTACTCGAACCAATGTGGCGTCTGTTCCGTAGTAACTGGAATGTAAGCCCAATATAGCTCCACTATTCTCAATCAGTTTCTCCGCTGCCTCAAAGTCGTGTCCATTGAGCTTGTACTGTGGATAGTCATAGCCCTTGCCCTGCGTATCTTTGACAAAGTATATGCACTCCGCCTGTTCCACCTGTTTGTCTTGCGCTATCAGCCAGGAGAAGGTAAAGGCAGGGTCGTTGTGGATATCTCTCAGCGAAGCCAGCACCTTGCGCCACTGACCACGCACGATACCTCCCAATGCGCCACGCAGGTGGCGGTAATGAGCGACAGTATCCACATCGTGGGTCAAATATATCTTGCTAAACGATGGAGTAGGCAATGGCAAATCGAGTAACTTCATCAGCATGCGTGCGTACTCATCCACTATAGGAATCATTAGGCGGTTGCTCTGACCCAAAATGGAATACTTAGCCAAGAAACGCCCGTGTTCATCGCGCTTGGTATTAATCATTTCTTCTGCGCGTGAGATAAAGAAGAAGGTGTTATAGACAATATCCGTGCGAATCACCCATGTTGGATTCTCCTCGCCTTTCGCCTCTAACCTTTCGCCTCTCGCCTCCTCCGCTAATTCTGGCAGTACAATTTCCTTGCCCAAATGACCATTGGGCACAATCACCACGCGATAGCTTTGCCACTCTGCCTCATCAGCAGTATAGCCCACCTGTTTGGCGGCATCTGTGTTGCCATAGAGCAAAAAGGAAATAATGTAATCAATAATCTCTTTCATATTATTCTTCTTCGCTAAGTATCTCCCACTCATAGAGGCGTTGCTCCATTTCGCGTTTGATATGTTCGTAACGTTGGAAATTTTCAGTTGTTTGGTTCGCCACATTGGTGAGCAGTGTCTCTATCTCGTGTTGCTCTTCTTCTAATTTGGCTATTGCTGTCTCTACCTCGGCTATCTGTTTTTCCTTCTTTCGTCGCGCTGCGGCAGCAGCTTTCTGCGCTGCATAGTCAAGTTTAGCAGAACTTGCCTCTTCGCCTTTCATCTCCTTGCCTTTTGCCTCTTCGCCTTTCATCTCCTTGCCTTTTGCCTCATCGCTCTTCCTCTCCAACTCTTGCAACGAGTCAATGCGTTTGCTGCGTAGGAAATCGTAGATGCCGCCCAAGTGCTCTTTTACTTTTCCGCCACCAAACTCATATACCTTTTCCACCAATCCATCAAGGAAATCACGATCGTGACTCACGCAGATAACGGTTCCGTTAAACTCCTTTAACGCTGCTTTCAGTACATCTTTTGATTGCATGTCAAGGTGGTTGGTTGGCTCGTCAAGAATGAGCAGGTTGCATGGTTCCAATAATAGACGAATCATTGCCAAACGACTACGTTCTCCACCAGAAAGTACTTTCACCTTCTTCTCAGATGCTTCTCCACCGAACATGAAGGCGCCTAGTATATTTCGAATCTGTGTGCGAATATCTCCTACCGCTACGTTGTCAATTGTTTGAAAAACAGTTAGTTCTCCGTCAAGCAATGCCGCTTGGTTTTGTGCAAAATAACCAATCTTGATATTGTGCCCAATTTTAAGCGTACCCATATAATCCAACTGCCCCATGATACAGCGAACGAGCGTTGTTTTACCTTCGCCGTTTTTACCGACAAATGCTACTTTTTCTCCTCTACGAATGGTGAATGTGGCATCTTGAAAAACGATATGCTCGCCAAAATCTTTGCGCAAGTCTTCTACTATCACAGGGAAGTCGCCACTGCGTGGTGCTGGTGGAAAACGCAAACTCAATCGTGAGTTATCTTCCAAATCCACTTCAAGGCGTTCTAATTTCTCCAACTGCTTGATACGCGATTGTACTTGTACAGCTTTGGTGGCTTTGTATCGGAAACGTTCAATAAACTCTTCCGTTTCTTGAATCATCTTTTGTTGGTTGAGGTAAGCGCGAACTTGTTGCTCGTGTCGCTCTTGACGTAGCACTTTGAACTGCGAGTAAGGTACGTTGTAATCGTATATACGTCCCAATGTGATCTCTATGGTTCGTGTGGTGACATTATCCAGGAAAGCGCGGTCGTGACTGACCAATACCAATGAACTACCGTTAGTTTTTAGAAATTCTTCCAACCATTGGATAGACTCAATATCCAGGTGGTTGGTAGGCTCATCAAGTAGCAGAAGGTCGGGGTGTTGCAGCAATATCTTTGCTAACTCGATACGCATGCGCCATCCGCCGGAGAATTCAGAGCAGGGGCGGTCGAAGTCCTTTCGCTCAAAGCCTAGGCCTATGATGGTTCTGTCCATCTCCGCAATAAAGCGTGCCTTATCGCCTTCTTGCCCTATCGCCTCATCGTCCATTTCCCATTTCCCATTGCCCATTACCGAAAGTACATCCTCGCGTAGTGTCTTACCATCCACATGCATCATCACCTGTGGCAAATAACCGATGGTTAGATCTCCCATTTTTGATATACGTCCCGAGGTGGGTGTTTCTACACCTGCCAGTAAGCGGAGCAGTGTGGTCTTTCCTGCACCATTCTTACCCACAAGTGCCACACGGTCTCGAGGGTTAATCAAAAATGTAATATCGTCCAATATCGGACGCGATGAGTATTCTATGCTGAGATGTTCTACGGAAATCATAGTCTATTGAAAATCAGATGTTTGGTAAATGAAACTATCTTTTATATCAAGCAAGGCTTTGCCTGTGTAACTATTAGCACATTGCATAATTTCTTCGGGTGTTCCTTCGGCTACAATCTGTCCACCCTCATCGCCTCCTTCTGGTCCAAGATCAATAATGTGGTCTGCTGCTAGTATCACAGATGGGTTATGTTCTATGACTAAGACTGAGTGTCCTCTGCTAATTAGCGCATTCAGGGCTTTTAGCAGCACTTTGACATCGTGATGATGCAAGCCTGTTGTTGGCTCATCGAAGATAAAGAGAGTGGGTGTAGCATTCTCTTGGGCTAGGAAAGATGCTAATTTCACGCGTTGGCTTTCACCACCCGATAATGTACTACCTGCTTGACCCAACTTTACGTATCCGATACCGACATCTTGCAATGGACGTAATCGATTGACAATCTTTTTGCATGCACTATCTTCCGAGAAGAACTCTATCGCCTGATTAACCGTCATTTCAAGGATATCATAGATGCTTTTTCCGCGATATAGCACGTCCAACACGTCTTGTTTGAAGCGTTTGCCTTTGCAGTGTTCACATTCTAGGACAACATCTGCCATGAACTGCATCTCAATGGTAATCTTTCCCTCTCCTTGACAAGCCTCACAGCGACCGCCGGGTGTATTAAATGAGAAATGCGATGGTGTGAATCCCATTTGTTTGCTCAGTTGTTGTTCTGAGTACAGTTTGCGTATCTCATCGTATGCTTTGAGATAGGTGACCGGATTCGATCGCGATGATTTAGTCAATGGGTTTTGATCTACAAACTCCACGTTATGAATTAGTTGCAAACTACCACGAAGACTACCGAAATCACCTGTTCGCTCTGCTATACCGCCATAGTGTTTTTTGAGGGCAGGGTATAGTACCTTCGTAATAAGAGAAGATTTACCACTACCGCTGACCCCTGTAACTACGGTCATTATATTGAGTGGGAAGCGGACATTAATGTTTTTTAAATTATTTTCGGTGGCACCGATTACCTCTATGTAGTTATTCCATTGCCGTCTATAAGGTGGAATAGAATACGTAAACTTCTCTATCTTCGGTGCCCCAGCATATACCAACTCTCCGCCGTGGCGACCTGCTTTCGGACCAATCTCAATGGAGTAATCCGCTGCTTTTTGTATTTCATCATCGTGCTCCACCACTACAATCGTATTGCCTAAATCGCGTAGTTGTTTTAGTACGTGGATAAGGCGTTGTGTATCTCTTGGGTGCAGACCTATACTTGGTTCGTCCAAAACGTATAGTGATCCTACCAAACTGCTACCCAATGATTTTGCTAAGTTAATGCGTTGTCCCTCACCACCAGACAGGGTGCTAGACATTCGATTGAGTGTAAGGTAACCTAATCCTACGTCTTGCATAAATTGCAATCGCGAACGAATCTCTGTCAGCAATATGCCAAACGCTTCGTCCAATTGCACATTTCCCAATTGCTCAAACCATTCCGCTAACTGTGTGATAGGCATTTGATTAAGTTCTGTGATGGACTTCCCCCCAACGAGCACGTATCCCGCTTCTTTGCGCAATCTCGCCCCCACACAATCAGGACAAATGGCTTTGCCACGATAGCGGCTAAGCATTACGCGGTATTGTATTTTAGCGTATTGTTTGCTTTCCAATTCGTGGAAAAAGTCATTCAATCCATGAAAATACTCGTTGCCAATCCACAATAGTTGTTTTTGTTCCGCTGTGAGTTCGTAGTATGGAGTGTGTATTGGAAAGTCAAATTTGTCAGCAGCATAGATAAGTGCTTCGTTCCATTGTCCCATTTTTTCTCCTCGCCAACACGCAATTGCACCTTCGTATATGGTTTTTGTCTTGTCGGGTACTACCAAGTCTGGGTCAATACCGATGACATTGCCATAGCCTCCACAAGTAGGACAAGCTCCTAGTGGACTATTATAATCGAAGAGATGCTCTGTTGGTTCGATAAAGGTTATCCCATCTGCTTCAAAACGTTGAGAGAATACTTCTAATAGAGTGTGATTAGTCTCTGGTTGTTGAATGGCCATTTTACACTCTCCTTTTCCCTCAAAGAATGCGGTCTGTACAGAGTCTGCAAAGCGGTTAAGGGTAGTATCTTCTCCGTCTGCGATTAATCGATCAACTAGTAGATATGTGTTGGTATTTACTTCTATGGTAGAAGTGATACGCAGTATTTCGCTATTTCCATCTTCGTGTAATCTATATAGGCGTGAAAAACCTTGTTGCAGCCAAATGTCTAGTTGTTCAGTTGTATTTTCTGTTACGATAGGAGATAATAGAAATACTTTTGTACCAATGGGTTGCTTGCGCAACTGCTCTACTACATCATGTACGCTATGGCGTTTCACTTCCATACCGCTCACGGGTGAGATGGTCTTGCCAGCTCGTGCATAAAGTAGTTTTAGGTATTCGTGAATTTCCGTCACTGTTCCCACTGTACTACGGGGATTGCGATTCGTAACTTTCTGTTCAATGGCTATTGCAGGAGGAATACCATCTATAAAATCCACATCAGGTTTT
Organism: Paludibacteraceae bacterium; assembly: GCA_045639365.1. GTDB lineage: Bacteria > Bacteroidota > Bacteroidia > Bacteroidales > Paludibacteraceae > Colicola. Next base: position 54,423 of record JAZUCY010000025.1, on the reverse strand, counting down.
TGCATACGCCCGAGGAATTGGCGTGCGTATGCACTCAGACTCTCTACATAACGCCGTTGACCTTCGGCAAACAATGTGTCGAAGGCCAAAGATGACTTGCCGCTACCGCTGACACCCGATATGACTACCAACTTGTTACGTGGTATATCTACGGTAATGTCTTTCAAGTTATGCGTCCGTGCTCTATGAATATGGATTACATCCTCGTTCAAATATTCTTGCCTTTAACCTTTAACCTCTAACCTCTAACCTATTTCTTCAAGTATTCCACCGCCAAACTATCCACCAATTGCTTCAACTCGGGATTGTATAGGTTGCGATATTCTTCGCTGAGTTCTGGAATACGTATATATTGTCCAGGGCGTACATGAGCAGGGTGTTTGATGATGTCGCGGTTGGCTTCGTAGATGAATACCCACAAATCTTTTTGTGCATAGTACTTGTATGCAATCCATGCCAAACGACTATTCTCACCCACGCACTCAATACCGATGAAGTTCACATATTCGCGTGGTTTCTCCGCCAATGGAATTTCTATAACTTCTTGTATCTCTGTTACTTCTTCTACAAGTTCTTCTGTTGGTTGACAATCCTGCATACATTGCCACCATTGAATGAGTGTCTCGCGGAAATATATGCCTGCACCGATGAGAATAGCCAAAAGTATAGCCAGTATTGTCCAACATACACCATTGCATCTCTTGTGTGTCAAGGTGGTATTGCATGACTCTTGCTCCTGTTTTGACTCCTGTTCAGGTTCTTGTTCTTGCTCAGGTTCTGAGACCTCTTCTTCTTTTGTCTCTTCCGTTGTAGGCTCTTCTATTACGATTTTTTCTTGTATTATTTCTTCGCTTTCCTCGACCTTTTCTTTTGTCTCAGGTGTATTGACAGCTTGTCCCAGTTCTGCCAATATATCGACAATTTCGGTAGCTTGTTCGCCGAGTTTCTTGATAGGGTCATTGTTGATTTCCGCCATAACTGCTTCTGTTTTTGGTTGTTCAAGGCGTTTCTCTACGCTTTCTTTGAGCATAGCTTCGGCGCTAAACGTCAGTTTGTTATATCCTTCTATGGTAAACGCTTCGCCTGTGGCAATGTTCACGCTTTTGCGAGGAGCAACTGCTTTGAGCGTGAAGCTTCCTAATCCTTTGATTTTAACTTGTTTGTCTGTTTTGAGACCTTCTACAATGCCTTCCAATAGGGCATTGAGAAACTGTCCAGCTTCTTGTTCCGAAGTGTTGGCGTATTCTGCCACTGCTTTGCGCAGTTCAGTCCATGTCAGTTTGTCGTTTGCCATATTTTATAGGTTTTTTAGTTCTTCTTTTATGGTATTACTAACCTTGAAGTTCAATTGCATTTTTTCGGGTATGGTGGTTAGTTCTTTTGTTTTTGGGTGCACAACAGTACGCGCATTTTTGCGTGTCATTTCCAATGTGCCAAAATGTTGCAATTGTACACTTTTACCTGCCAACAGTTCTTTTTGTAGTACAGCCACGGTGGCACTCAGCAGTTCCTCCGTGTGTGTCTTGGTCATGGATGTAGAAGTGGCGATGTGTTGAATAAGATCTTTCGTCTTCATAATTATTCTTTATTTTATTTCCGCGTATAAATCAAAATCCTCTGATTTTGTAATGGTTACGTCGTAATAATATCCTGTTTTTAACATTTTGTTTTCCGATTCCCAATCACCAATCACCGACTTCTTTATCAGCACTTCGCAATCCACCTCAGGTGAGTCGTATTGTGTACGTCCTACATAGTATTCCGCTTCCTCTCTATCGATTACTACGCGCTGTGTTGTTCCCACCATTTGGCTAAGTAGTTCTGCTGAAATAGTTTGTTGTATAGCCATGATAGTGTCCACGCGGCGCTCTTTTTCCTCTTGTGGAATATCATCTTTGTAGTGTTTGGCAGCAAATGTACCTTCTTCCTCGCTGTAAGCAAAGGCACCCAAACGGTCAAACTTCATCTCTTTTACCCATTCGCATAGTTCGTTGAAGTCTTCTTCTGTTTCACCTGGGTGTCCCACTAATAGGGTCGTACGAATACATATTCCAGGCACTTCTTTGCGAATACGTGCTATTACAGCATCTTGTTCTTCCCGAGTGATGTGTCGGTGCATTTTTTTGAGCATATTGTCTGAGCAATGTTGCAAGGCAATATCCATATATTTGCACACATTCTTATGTTTTGCCATCACGGGAAGTAGGTCGTATGGAAAGTCGGTGGGGTAGGTGTAATGCAATCTTATCCATTCTACGCCTTCTATTTGTGCCATTTCGTCAATGAGTTGCGCTAATCGATGTTCGCCGTATAGGTCTAATCCATAGCTTGATAAGTCTTGGGCGATCACATTGAGTTCTTTCACGCCTTGGGTGACCAACCATCTCACTTCATCTAAAATATCTTCTATTGTTCGTGATGTAAACTTACCTGTAATCAATGGTATCGCGCAGTAGGAGCAATATCTATTGCAACCTTCGGCAATTTTCAAGTAGGCATAATGCTTAGGAGTGGTGAGCGTGCGCTCATATTCTGCGCCTTTCGCCTCTTGCCTCTCGCCTTTTGTCCCTCGTGCGTTTACACACTCATTCACGATTCCTAGATAATCAAATTTCCCAAACCATCCGTCCACTTCTGGAATCTCTGTAGGTAGTTCTTTGGCGTAGCGTTGTGATAGACAACCCATTACGTATAGTTTGCGCAGTTTACCTTGTGTTTTGCGTTCTGCGAATTGCAGTATCATCTCGATGCTTTCTTCTTTCGCATCGCCGATGAATCCGCAGGTATTGATGATGGCTATCTCGCCTTTGGGCATAGCAGAGTCATGTGCACACTTGTACCCTGCCAATTCCAGTTGGCGCATCAATCGCTCGGCATCTACCAGGTTTTTCGAGCAACCCAATGTGATAATATCTATCTCTCCTTTTCTCATTTCTATCAGCGTAGCGGTCTAACAGCCGAAGGCGGTCCAACTTCTAACAGCATAGCGGTCTTAATTTCCGAGTTCGCTATGGAATTTAATGCGCACCAATCGCACATTAATCTCATCGTAGTCATCTTCGCCCAACTCTTGCATGGCTAATTTGATGCTGTCGTTTTCTGCGTGGCGGAAATAGTCGTATATGTCAAACTCCTCATCTGGATCCACTACCTCTTCGATGAAATACTTGATATTCAGTTTAGTACCAGAATATACGATGGCTTCAATCTCTTCCAAAATCTCTTCCATAGACATACCTAATCGTTCTGCTAGGTCATCCAATGCTACACGGCGGTCAATAGCTTGAATGATAGCGATCTTGCGGGCAGAGTTCTTTGCTACGGTGCGAACACGCAGGTCTTCTGGACGGATAATATCATTTTCTTCTACATAGCTCTTAATGAGTTTGATGAACTCATCGCCGTAGCGTTTTGCTTTACCTGCACCCACACCAGGGATGTTTTGCAACTCTTCCAAGGTGATTGGATAACTGGTTGCCATGGCTTCCAGACTGCCATCTTGGAAGATTACGAATGGAGGTACGTTCATGCGCTTGCTGAGTTTCTTGCGCAGGTCTTTCAGGATAGAGAACAGCACATCATCAGCTGCAGCGCATGCACCTACACTGCTATCCATGTCAGTGCCATCTTCATCGTTGTGTACCTCGATAGGCACTTCAAACTTGGTTGGACGACGCATGAATTTCCTACCTTCTGCGGTCAGTTTCAGATCGCCGTAAGACTCTATATCTTTTTTGATATATCCTTTCAGCAGTGCCTGACGGATGATAGCATGCAGTGTTGCTTCGTCCTCATCTTCGCCAGAACCAAAGTTCTCTAACTCATTGTGTCTGTATGAGATAGCGGTTGATGTCTCATTGCCTTTTATAATATCTACGATATGGCGCGAACGGAATTTCTCGTTGAGTTGGTGGATTGTTTCCAACATCAGTCCAAGTAATTCGGTAGCATCCATCATGCGATATACTTTCTTACAGTTGTCGCAGTTGCAACATTTCTCTTGTTTGTATTCTTCGCCAAAGTAGTTCAGAAGCAGTTTTCTACGACAGATAGGGCTTTCTGCGTATGATTGAGTTTCAAAGAGCAACAGGTTGCTAATCTCTTGTTCTACAATTGGTTTACCTTGTTGGAACTTGCGCAGACGTTCGATGTCTTTGGGCGAATAGTAGCAAATACATTGTCCTTCGCCACCATCGCGACCAGCACGACCTGTTTCTTGGTAATAACCTTCCAGCGACTTGGGTATATCGTAGTGTATTACAAATCGCACATCGGGTTTGTCAATACCCATACCAAATGCAATCGTAGCTACGATTACTTGCACTTTCTCCATGAGGAATGCATCTTGATTGGCGCTCCGCGTAGCAGCGTCCATACCGGCGTGGTAGGGTAGAGAAGCTATATTGTTGGCGTTTAGTGTGGCAGCCAAGTCTTCTACGGTCTTGCGGCTCAAGCAGTAGATGATACCAGACTTGTCGCCCATCTGACGAACGTATTTAACGATGTCTTTGTCCACTTCTTCCGTCTTCTCGCGTACTTCATAATATAAGTTCGCGCGGTTAAAAGATGACTTGAATACTTGTGCATGCAACATGCCCAAGTTCTTTTGTATATCGTGTTGTACTTTTGGGGTAGCGGTTGCGGTTAGCGCGATGATGGGTGCTTTGCCAATGCGCTCCACAATAGGGTGGATACGACGATACTCAGGACGAAAATCGTGTCCCCACTCCGAGATACAGTGTGCCTCATCCACAGCGTAGAACGAAATCTTTACGCCTTTTAGGAAGTCCACGTTCTCCTCTTTGTTCAGGGATTCGGGTGCCAAATAGAGCAACTTAGTTTTGCCATTCAGCACATCCGTTTTCACCTGATTAATCTCGGGACGTGAGAGGGAGGAGTTGATGAAGTGTGCCACGCCGTCTTCTTCCGAATAGTTGCGCATTGCATCTACTTGGTTTTTCATCAAAGCTATCAGTGGAGAGATGACGATGGCTATGCCATCCATTAGTAGCGATGGCAATTGGTAGCAGAGACTCTTACCGCCACCTGTAGGCATCAATACGAATGTATCGTTGCCGTCCATCAAGTTGTTGATAATAGCTTCTTGATTCCCTTTGAAGGAGTCAAAACCAAAGTTGTGTTGTAGTGCTTCGATTAGTTGTTCATGTCGTGTCATACGAACGATAAGTATATTTTATTTCTTATTTCATTTTTTATTTCATTTGTCTCAATATAACCCCCACGAACCTCGTTTTTCTCCCAAAAAGTGGTCGATTTTTTGGGGAAGAGGAGGAAGTGCAGCAAGCCAAAATCACGGCTGCGAGTTTCTTCTTGCAAGCCTCTTCCGACGAGAACGCGAGTGCAAAGGTAAGAGTTTTTTTTTATATATGCAAATCTTTTTCGAAAAAAAATTTTTTTTCTTTATTCTCCCTCTTTTAACATTTGATGTATTACACTTTGACACCCTATTCGTGGCTATAAACACCATTTTTTTTGATATTTTTTTTGCCCTTATCCGAATATAAGATTCATAAGATTTCTGCTTCAACGTGGCTATGCGATCTTCTGCACGATTGTTGAATGAAACCTCGCATTTTTCTCAAAAATAATAGGTTATTAGTAGGTTATTAGTAGGTTATTAATAGGTGATTAGTAGGTTATTCAGCAGTTTTAACTAAGGTGTTGTCGTGAAGTGTACCACTAAATTACCTTCTCTTTTTATCGCAATCCTCATCTCTATCTCTTAAGTTTCGAAAACGTTTGCACATTAAAAAATGCACTTTTTTGACCTTTTCCCTTGCGCGTGTGAAAAAAAAGTTGTACCTTTGCCGCCGTTTTGCAAAACCGTAAATATTTATCGATAAAATACACGTCATGACAGAAAAACGCAACTTGTCCTTTGGACAGCTTTTTAACCTCAGTTTTGGATTCTTTGGAGTCCAAATCGCTTATGCACTTCAGAGTGCTAATATTTCTCGTATCTTCGCCACACTTGGCGCTGATCCTCACCAACTTTCATTCTTCTGGGTACTCCCTCCATTGATGGGTATGATTGTTCAACCACTCGTGGGTAAGTATTCTGACAAGACTTGGAACCGCCTTGGCCGTCGCAAACCTTACCTCATCGTAGGTGCGCTTATCGCTGTGGCTGTGATGCTGCTCTTGCCTAACGCAGGTAACTTCACCTTTACCCAATCCCTTTTCTTGGGTCTCAACGCAGCTATGTGGTTTGGACTCTTCTCACTCATGTTCTTGGATACTTCCATTAATATTGCTATGCAACCATTCAAGATGATGGTGGGTGATATGGTAAATGAGGAGCAAAAAGGTTTGGCATATTCTATCCAATCTTTCCTTTGCAACGCTGGTTCGTTGGCGGGTTATATTTTCCCAATCCTCTTCACTTGGATTGGTATTGCTAACACAGCACCAGAAGGCGTTATTCCAGATTCAGTGAAGTGGAGTTTCTATATCGGTGCCGCTATTCTCATGCTTTGCGTGCTCTATACCTTCGTGACTGTTAAGGAGTTGAACCCAGAGGAATACGCTAAGTTCCACGGCCTTGAGACTAAGAAAGACGAGAAGAAAGAGGATCCAAGTTTCATTAAACTGCTTATTAACGCACCTTCTACCTTCTGGACAGTAGGTCTTGTGCAGTTCTTCTGCTGGGCAGCATTCCTCTTCATGTGGACTTATTCCAACGGTGCTATCGCTACTCAATGCTTTGGTTGGGATGGTATCAATACTGCTGATAATGCGTTCCAAAACGCAGGTAACTGGGTAGGTGTTTGCTTTGCTATCCAAGCTGTAGGTTCTATGCTTTGGGCATTGATTATGCCAACCCTCGAGAAGTACTTCCATAACAAGGGTGCTTACGCTATCTCTCTAATTGTGGGTGCGTTAGGTTTCATTTCTACCTTGTTTGTGACTAACCAATTCGTATTGCTCGTTTCTTACGCATTTATCGGTGCAGCATGGGCTGCTATGTTGGCAGTGCCATTCACTATCCTCACCAATTCACTCAAGGGTGATAATATGGGTTACTACCTCGGTCTATTCAACTGTACCATTTGCTTGCCACAAATCGTAGCTGCTATCATTGGTGGCTCTATCCTTAAATATATATGCGCGGGCTCGCAGGTAGGTATGTTGGCAGCAGCAGGTGTGCTCCTCGTGCTCGGCGCGGTGAGCGTTGTCCTCATCAAAGAAGGCAAAAATAAATAAAAAACAATAATAAACAACGACAAAACAAATTACAATGATGAAGAACAAACTTTTTCTTTCTTTGCTTTTCTCATTGACACTTGGCTTGGTGCTGGTTGCATGTAAACCAGAAGTTGAAGTGTTTGAGTCAAACAAGAAAATTGCGAATGCAACTTTGTTAGGTTTAGATTCTATCCGCTCTGGTGGTATAGTTTCTGGTACGAGCTACAAGGTTGTGGAGTACAAATTCTTGCCTGATTACAAGGCGGTTCGTACTGAGAGTACCTTTGGTGATGGTGTATATGAAGCACCAAGTTCTATGAATCTTTCTTATGCCATTGAGTATGCAGACAACTATGTGGGGCTTAACATCCTCTTTACTCCTGAAGATGCTGAGAAAGAGCCATTTTCAGTGTATTTCATCGAAAACCAGATGATTGAGAATGGTGACACTTTGAAGGATCAAGTGGCTAAATTGGCTAACTTGGAGAAAATTATGGCTGACCTGCCTAACACGGCATGGTATTTCAAGGATTCTACCCTTTGGATTGATACTACCAAGGTAGATACAGTTATCATGAAGATCACTACTTCACGTCAGCCAGGTCCTAATGGTAGGCCTGTTATTGTAAAGGATACTACTTATGATACAATCCAATATGAGTTGTATGATACACTCGGTACAATGACATATACCGAGGTGGAGTTTGCTCTTAATCGTGATGCTAATACATTGGCTAACACTGGTTATTATTACTATGAGTATTCTGAATATACCAAGGATTCTGTGTTGGTTAAGGAGAACTCTATCCTCAAGGACTATGAAGTACGTTGGGGCTTGAATGCTATCACTACGGCTCGTCGCTTTGGTGTAAGCATGATTTCAGAGGATAAGACACAACAGGATGATCTTGCTATCTCACTCTTTAGTGCAAAAACAGATGCAGATGGTAATCCTACAGGTACTTTGACTGTAGGCGGAAAAACGATCTTTAAACAGAAAAAATAATAAATGCAATGAAAAATAATCGTTTTATATCGAAATCGTTGTTTGCTTTGCTTTTCCTGGCATTTGCAACGTTCACGTATGCACAAACCGCTATTAATGGTGTTGTGACAGATGCGGCTACGGGAGAATCTATTATTGGTGCGAACGTAATCGTAAAGGGTACTACCAACGGTACTATTACTGACTTCGATGGTAATTTCCTTCTCATGGCAGAAGAAGGTTCACTCCTTGAAATCAGTTACATGGGATACAAAACTGTGGAAGCACAAGCCATTGATGGTATGCAAATTCAGATGAGTGAGGATACCGAATTGCTCGAAGAAGTTGTGGTTGTAGGTTATGGTGTCGTTAAGAAAAACGATGCTACAGGTGCTGTTACTGCTATCAAACCTGATGGTATGAACAAGGGTCTGAACGTCAACGCACAAGAGATGATGCAAGGTAAGATTGCTGGTGTGGTTGTTACCTCTAACGACGGTGCTCCTGGTGCTGGTGCTAACATCCGTATCCGTGGTGGATCTTCACTCTCTGCAAGTAATAGCCCACTGATCGTTATTGACGGTCTTGCTATGGATAACAATGGTATCCCTGGTGCGGCTAACCCTCTCTCTATGGTTAACCCTAACGATATTGAGACTTTCACTGTACTCAAAGATGCTTCTGCTACTGCTATCTACGGTAGCCGTGCTTCTAACGGTGTCATCATTATTACTACCAAGAAAGGTAAAGCAGGTTCTGGACCTAAGGTTTCATACGAGGGTAATGTGTCTATGAGCAACCTGATCAATCGTATGGAAGTGTTCACTGGCGACGAGTTGCGTGCGTATGCTTCTTCTATTGGCTTGGCACATGACTACATGTCTAAGTTGGGTACTGCTAACACTGATTGGCAATCTGAAATCTATCGCGCTGCTATCTCTACTGACCACAATATCTCTATCACTGGTGGTACTAAGAATATGCCTTACCGTGCTTCTATTGGTTATACCCTGGGTAATGGTATTATCAAGAATAGCCAAATGCAACGTGTAACAGGTGCGGTTAACCTCTCACCTTCCTTCTTTGACAAACACCTCAACGTGAACTTCAACGTGAAGGGTTTGTATATCTACAATAGCTATCCTGCTGGTGTAGTAGGTTCTGCTTTGTCTATGGACCCAACATTGCCTATCAAGGGCGGTGCTACCAATATCTATGGCGAGGAGTATTTCTCTAAAGAGGATATGGATAAGTTCTTCGGTGGTTACAACCAACCTACTACTGGTGCTAACTACAATGATCCAGGATGGCCACTCACCTTCGACCCTAACACAACCAACAACCCTGTTGCAGCACTCAATCAACAATCTTCTATTGCTAATTCAGGTTCTTTCGTAGGTAACTTGGAGTTGGATTATCAAATCCATGGCTTCGAGGATTTGCGCCTCCATGCTAACTTTGGTGCTGATTATAGTTATGGTCACCAACGCTACCACAACGATCCTTTCGGTGTTGCTGGTCACTACTATGGTTGGGATGGATATGATGTGAAGAATAAATATAACCTCCAGTTCAACGCGTACGCGCAATACTATAAGGACTTCACAGAGACTCAACACTTCGACATTATGGCAGGTTTTGAGTTGCAACACTTCTACAATGATTTCTTCAACGAAGGAAATGGTATCATGCCTATGACTAACAACAATGTTGAGTTGCGTGGCAAACCATATAACTATTCTGAGAGTTCTTTCAAAACTGAGAGCCGTTTGATGTCTTTCTTCGGACGTGCTAACTATATCGGTTGGAACCAACTCATGCTCACTGCTACTGTTCGTGCCGATGGTTCTTCTCGTTTTGCGCCTGATCATCGTTGGGGTATCTTCCCTTCTGCTGCTCTTGGTTGGAAGATCAAAGAGGCATTCTTGCAAGACGCTAACTGGATCAATGACCTCAAGCTCCGTCTTGGCTATGGTATCACTGGTCAACAAGAGATCAACCAAGGTGACTACCCATACATGGCTCAATATTCTATCTCACAAGACTATGCTTACTACCCTGTAGGTGGTCCTAATAGCGAGTTGCTCGACAATACTGGTACACCTATGTTTGATGCGAGCGGTAACCCTATCTATTCTACCTATCGTCCTAACGCATACAATGCCGATATTACTTGGGAGAAAACAACTACCTACAACGCGGGTCTTGACTTCGGTTTCCTCAACAACCGTGTGACTGGTAGCATCGATTACTACTTCCGCCAAACAGATGACCTCTTGAACGTGGTTCCTGTGGCTGTAGGTACTAACTTCCGTAACAAAGTGATTTCTAACGTAGGTTCACTCACCAACGAGGGTGCTGAGTTCTCTATCAATGCAGTAGCAGTGGATAAGAAGAACTTCAAGTGGGATCTTGGTTTCAACTTCACATACAACGAGAACAAGATTATCCGCCTGAATACAGGTGAGGATGAGACTCCTATCCCAACTGGTGGTATCTCTAACGGTACAGGTAATACTATCCAACGTCATGCAGTGGGTCTGCCAACCTCATCATTCTATGTATATGAAACAGGTATGGGTACACGCGAGAACGGCGAGAAATACTACTACGTAGTGGATCGCAACGAGGATGGTAAGATTACTGAGGACGACCAATACTACTACCACAGTCCTAACGCGCCTATCACTATGGGCTTCCAAACTAAGTTCCAATTCTATGGATTCGACTTTGGTGTTTCACTCCGTGCTAACGTAGGTAACTATGTATATAACGACGTATTGGCAGGTAACTTGCGCTACGCAAACCCAGGTGAGATCTACCGTAACGGCTTCCACAATATCATGAAGTCTGTTTATGATACACACTACAACAAGGGTATGCAAAGCAATAAAGTTTATACCAGTGCGGATGGTACAGGTTCTACATTTACCGACTTCTTCCGACTCGATTACTTTGTTGAGAACGCATCATTCGTGCGTATTGACAACATCACTTTGGGTTATTCATTCAAGACAGAGAAGGTGGCAGGTCGTGTTTACGCAACCGTACAAAACCCTTGCGTATTCACCAACTACTCAGGTCTTGACCCAGAGGTATTTGGCGGTATAGACAACAATATCTATCCACGTTCTATGACGTCATTGGTAGGTTTGAGTTTGCAATTTTAATAAGTAACACATTAATAGATCAATTAATATGAAGAAGTTTTTTAAACATACATCAATTATCTGCTTCTTGATGATAGGTTTGACTGCATGCTTGGATTTGCAACCTATCGATAAGAACTCTACCACGGGTTTCAATCAAGATGCTGTATTTGCTAAATGTTACGCATCACTTGCTCTCTCTGGACAGCAAGGTGCTACTGGTCAAGGTGACGTAGATGATATCGACGAGGGTCAATCTTCATTCTACCGTATCACTTGGTATCTCAACGAGTTCCCTACTGAAGAAGGTTGGTGGATTTGGGCAAACGACCCAGGTCACAAGGATGTACTTACTCACAACTGGAATGGTGATAATATTCTTGTTAAAGGTTTGTATTATCGTTTGAACATCAACATCCGTTTCTGCAACCACTTCTTGGCTCGTACTGAGGGCTTGACAGACGAGAAAACTATCCAACAACGTGCTGAGGTGCGTTTCTTGAGAGCACTTTATTCTTGGTATCTTTTGGATATGTTTAACTTGATTCCTTTCAATGAGAAAGAGAGTTCTGAATTGCCAAAATTCTATACCCGTCCTCAAATGTACACCTGGTTGGTGGATGAGTTGGAGAGCTTGATCCAAGATCTTCCTGAGAAGCGTATCAATCAATATCGCGTAGATAAATATGCAGCTTGGTTGCTCCTCGCACGCGTATATATCAATGCAGAAGTTTATACTGGTACCCCTGCTTGGGCAGAGGCACAAGAGGCTGCTGAAGAGGTATTGAAAGGCCCTTACAAATTGCATCAAAATAGCATTACTACCTCTGAAGGTTGGTACTATTCTGCATACCAACAACTCTTCATGGGTGACAACCGCAACAATGGTGCGCTAGATGAAGCATTGCTCCTTATTTATCAAGATGGTGCGTTCTCTCGCAGCTATTCTGGTCAAATGATTATCGCTGCTACTCGTGATAATGGCTTCGTTAAATGGGGTTCTGATGCTAACTGGAAATGTTTCCGCACAAGTCCTGAGTTCGTTTACAAGTTTGCTACTAAAGATGCAGCGGATACTATCAAGGCAAACGAGTATGAGATGCCTAAAATCTTAGGCGATGACCGTGCTATTTTCTGCTCTCAATATACCTCTTCAGACGGTACTGTAAAGACATTTATCGTAGATGGTAGCATGGGCGTAGAGGATGCAGGTTGGCTCAAGTGCTGGGCTGCTCCTAAATTTACAAACGTTTATTCTAAGAGTAAATCACCTGCTGATTCTGAGCAATACTGCTCTGATAAGTCATGGCCTGATGTAAACATTCCTTTGTTCCGCTTGGCTGAGGCATATATGATTCAAGCAGAGGCACTCTTGCGTCAAGGTAAGAATGCTGAGGCTTTGGCTATCGTTAACGATGTAATCCGTAAACGTGCAAACGCTGCTCCTCTTGCTAAATTGGACGAGGCTACACTCTGCGACGAGTGGTGCCGTGAGTTTTATCAAGAAGGACGTCGTCGCTCTGATTTGATTCGATTCAACCGCTTTGCTGGACCACAAGCTGATGCGGCTGCATACAACTGGGAGGGACGCAACGGTTCTACCTCTTCTGCTGGTTACAAAACTATGGAAGAGAAGTTCAATTGGTATCCTATTCCAAACGATGATAAGGCATCTAATGCTAACTACAAAGAAGTGCCTAATGGCGATGGATATTAATCAATTTCAATATCAATATTAACTAACTTTATTTATTAACAATTAAATTTTATCAATTATGAAAAAAATTTCTATGTTTTTTGCAGCATTGGTAGTAGCAGTTGCTTCTTTCGCAGCTCCTGCTAAAACTCCTACCAAGAATGATCTCGCTGACTTCTACGAGCCAGGTCAATTGTGCGTTTGTGTTTACTTCGAGGAAGAAGTATGTAACGACATCGTGCTCGCAGGTTCTTACAATGGTTGGGCTACTGATCCTGCTACCATGGCTAAATTCTCTCCACTCGAGGGCTTCGAGGGTTGGTACTATGTAGCTGTTACTGACGGAAGTGAGACTATCGAGGGTAAACCAGTTCAATTGAAGAAAGATGGTTCTTTCTCTTGGGATTATCAAACAGGTGATCCAGCTTCTTGGACTATCGTATCTGGTACTGTAAACATCACTCCTGGTTATGACGGTGAGGCTGACCTCAAAGGTTATTCTACTGCTGAGCCTGTTATCTTGATCTCTGCTTACTTCAAGAACCACAACAGCCCATGTATCGCTGAGGTATATCATGACTATACTATCCGTTTGACCGCTCCTTTCTGCGCTGGTGCTGATGGTACATACTACGATGCTGCTATTATCGGTTCTTTCAATGGCTGGTCTGAGGGCGTAGCTGGTGAGATCGATGAGGAGACATTTGACTATATCTTCAAGATCAACGATAAAGAAGGTGGTGAGTACAAGTTCAAAGCTCTTGGCGACACCGATTGGAGCAACCAAATCCAACTCCAAAATGAGAATGGTGAGTGGTATGATAACCCAAATATCAAATTGACTGCTGAGACAGAGGTTTATATCGACTATTCTGCTGGTAAATTTACCTTGTGCGTTGGTGATGATACTGCTGTTGAAAACGTTGAGGTTGAGAACGCTTCTGCTATTAAGAAGATTGTTAACGGCCAAATGGTTATTGAGAAAGATGGTAAATTCTTCAACCTCCTTGGTGCTGAAGTAAAATAATTATTGAGTAATCAATAATTTATTCAGACAAAAGTGAAGCGTCCACTCGTTGGACGCTTCTTTTTTGACAAAAAATTTGGACATCTAAAAAAAAAATACTAACTTTGCAGCGAAAATCATATAATATATCATGAAAAAACATTCTTTATTCTTATTATCTTTGCTGCCAATAATGGTAATAGCGCAAACCACGATGCAAGTATGGGCGAATAATACCGCAACGGAGTTTGATATTGCCAGTATTGATAGTATTACGTTTGTGGATAATTATCCTGCTCCTATAGTCGGAAGTTATGCTTTTGGTGCCGATTGCTCATGGATTAGTGAGCAAGAGGCAGACGGAGTACTCTTCTATGATACACTGGGACAAGCCGCTGATGGCATGCGTGTGATGCGCGATGCGGGTATGAACTCAGTACGTCTACGCGTGTGGGTAAATCATACAACGGGCTGGTGCAACAAACCTGATGTCATAGCCAAAGCTAAACGTGCGACTGCGCTCAAGCTACGCGTGATGATAGATTTTCACTATTCCGATTTCTTCGCAGACCCCAGTCGTCAGAATATTCCCGTGGATTGGGCAGATTTTGACCTCGCGCAAATGCAACAGGCGGTGGCTGATCATACCACCGATGTGCTCTCTACCTTGAAGGCAGAAGGCGTAAGCCCAGAATGGATTCAGGTGGGAAATGAGACGCGCAATGGTATGCTATGGCCTATGGGACAATTGTGGGACAATCAGGGAGACCGTCCCAATGGTTGGAAGAATTATGCAGCACTCACCACTGCGGGATACGATGCTTGCAAAGCCGTCTTCCCTGATGCCGCTGTCATTGTGCATATTGATAATGCGTACGAAAACAATAACTGGTTCTACCGCAAACTCAAGCAGAATGGTGCTAAGTTTGATATGATAGGCCTGAGCCACTACCCCATGATGAAAGAGTGGTCAGGCAAGGATTGGGATGAGATGAATCAGTTAGCAGCGCAGAATATGACGCTTCTTTATAACGAATTTCAATGTCCAATTATGGTAGTAGAGATAGGTACCAAAGCTTCGTCCGTCAGCCAAGCAACCGAGGTGATTGCTGACTTCCGTCAGCGTGTAAAAGGCATGGAGTATGTGAAGGGTATCTTCTATTGGGAACCACAAGTCTATAATAATTGGCGACCACAAGAGTATATAGCATTAGGCTGGGGTGCATACAATATGGGTGCTTTTACCTCCAACGGACAACCCAATGAAGCACTCAAAACCCTGTGGAAAAGATAATTCATATTCTTAAATTCATAATACAATGAATCTTCTTATTTTAGCAATCACTTCTTTGCTCACTTCATGGCAATTCACCATGGAGCAGAACGACCACCAAATGCCAGTGGCTGAAGCTACAACTTGGCAAACAGTAACTGTACCCCACGATTGGGCCATCTACGGACCATTCGATCGCGCCAACGACTTGCAAAACGTGGCCGTTTGGCAAAATGGTGAGACTTTTCCTACTGAGAAAACGGGTCGCACTGGCGGACTACCCTATATGGGTAGTGCATGGTATAAAACCATCCTCCCCCTTGAGGGGGAACTTGAGGGGAACTATTTCCTCCTCTTTGATGGTGCTATGAGCGAGGCAGAGGTGTTTGTGAATGGCGAAAAAGTATGCTTCTGGCCATACGGATACAATGCCTTTCATTGTGACATTACTCATCAGCTCAAATCAGGCAGTAACGAGATAGCTGTTCGCCTCCAAAACCGAGAGCAGAGCAGCCGTTGGTATCCGGGTGCTGGACTATTCCGTAATGTGCACTTCATTCATAAACCATCGGTGTATGTACCAATTTGGGGTACACATATCACGACGCCATACGTTACCGAGCAACTGGCGAGTGTCAATATCAAGACACGTATCGAGAATGCTCTCAATAAGCATATCGAACTGCGTACCTTCCTTATTCACAAGGCTACAGGTGAGGTCGTTGATTCTTTGACTAGCCAGTATGATGTCAAGCACAATTTGCCTCTTGAGCAAAATATCACGATTGCTAATCCCCATCTCTGGTCGCCTGAGAACCCCCATCTATATGTGGCTCGTACCCAAGTATATGCTGATGAGGTATATCAAGAGGAGGTTGAAACAACTTTCGGTGTCCGTAGCGTGCATATTGTACCAAATGTAGGCTTCATGCTCAATGGTAAAGTACGTAAGATTCAGGGCGTATGTCTGCACCATGACCTTGGCCCCTTGGGTTCTGCTGTTCATCGTGATGCCGTGCGTCGCCAACTGCTTATGCTCAAGGAGATGGGCTGCGATGCGATTCGTACATCGCATAATATGCCAGCACCCGAGCAAATCGAACTCTGTGACGAGTTGGGTCTGATGGTTATGTGCGAGCCGTTTGATGAATGGGATTGGGCAAAGTGCAAGAATGGTTACCACCGCTTCTTCAACGAGTGGGCAGAGCGCGATATGGTCAATATGCTACACCACTTCCGCAATAATCCAAGTATCATCATGTGGTCTATTGGCAACGAAGTACCTACACAATGTGCACCAGAAGGATATAAGATAGCCAAGATGCTCCAAGATATATGCGTGCGAGAAGATGGTACACGTCCTTGTACCGCAGGTATGGACCAAGTTACATGCGTTCTCGAAAATGGTTTTGCCAGCATCTTGCAGATTGTGGGATTGAATTATCGTCCTCATCGTTATTTGGAATCTTACCAACGTACCCCTCAACACCTCATCCTTGGTTCAGAAACTGCATCTACCGTATCTTCACGTGGTGTGTATCTATTACCTGCTATTCCTGATGATACAGATCACATCACAAATATGAATCATCCCGGTGGAAATAACAAGACGAACCAATGTTCGAGCTATGATTTGCAATACTGCCCTTGGAGTAATCTTCCTGATGAAGATTTTCGCAATATGGATGACTATACATGGACTATTGGTCAGTTCGTTTGGACTGGTTTCGACTACTTGGGCGAACCATCGCCATGGGATACCGATGCATGGCCAAGCCACTCTTCTTACTTTGGTATCATTGACTTGGCGGGTATTCCTAAAGACCGCTACTACCTCTATCGCTCCATGTGGCGCAAGGATGTGCATACTGTTCACTTACTCCCTCACTGGAATTGGAACGCTGGTGATACTGTTCCTGTCATGGCATATACCGATGCCGCCGAAGGCGAACTCTTTGTCAATGGCAAGAGCATGGGTAAGGTGCGCAAACTCACGCGCGAGGAGTCAGAGGCAGCCATTAAGGCAGGTGACCCATTGGGTTTGCAACGCCGCTATCGCTTGATATGGGATAATGTTCCATACGAAAAAGGTGAGATCAAGGTCGTTACGCCTGTGGGAGAAGCCATTCGCAAGACCGCAAGCAAGCCTCACCATATAGAGATGTATGTAGAGGATATGCCAGCTACGGATAAGCAACCTTTGCACTTTGTCCGTGTACGTGTATGCGATATTGATGGTAACCTCTGTCCGAATGCTGACCATCTCATTCATTTCTCTACGAAAGGCGAAGGTCAGTTCCTTGCCGCAGCTAATGGCGACGCTACTAACTTGGATCTGTTCCATTTGCCTAAGCACCATGCTTTCTCAGGCGAACTGACGGCTACCATCAAGGGTAATTGTACGCTGACCGCTACTGCCAAAGGACTGAAGAAAGCTATAATAACAATAGAATAGCCAATTGAGGCTATTCTATTGTATCCAACCAGCGGCCTTTGTGCGGCTATTGTGGATAAAATGCAGTGTCTATATCATTATAGATGCTGCATTTGTATTATAAGTACGGATTGTAAAGTTTCTCGTGAGCGATGGTGGTAGGGTAACCATGTCCAGGATATACTTGTGTATCCTCGGGCAGAAGGACTAACTTCTTCAGCGATTGAATCAACGTCGCCATATCGCCACCTGGCAGGTCAGTACGTCCTATGGACTCCTGAAAGAGCGTATCGCCTGTAAAGAGCATTTTCTCAGCAGGTAGGTGATAACATACGCAGTCTTCCTTGTGTCCAGGGGTAGCAATCACCTCGATATGCCAATCCGTTTGTGGCAATGCTAACTTGCCCTCTCGGGGCTGGATGATAGCTGTGAGCTGATATGTCTGCTGCAAGTAGTCAATGCCGCACACATGGTCAGGGTGCGCATGGGTAATGAGTAGAGCAATGGGGCGCAAGTTCTGCTGGGTGATATACTCAGCAAAACGTTGCTGTTCGCGCTCCTCATACAAACCTGCATCTATGATGACGGCTTGTCCTGCCTCATTGGAGAGCACATACGTGCACTCGCGATAGGGATTGAAATAAAATGTCTTTAAATTCATCACTTTTACCTCCTTGCCAATACCCAATACCCAATAGCCTATAAAGGCAAATAAACGACCGATTTCTCTTTGTACCAGTCACCCGCGAAGATCTTAGCTATATCGGTGATCTCCACATACTTGCGAAAAGATTGTGTCTCGCCATCCAAGTTACCGCCTTTCAGTACCATCAATCCATTTGGCATAGCGTTTTGGTGTTTGGTGCTCACATTTTTGCGAATGAGTTTGACCAAATCGCCGAGTGGCATGACGGCGCGACTGATGATGAAGTCAAACTTGCCGTGCTCCATCTCGGCACGCTCTTGAATGCATGTGACGTTCTTGAGACCTATGGCTTGAGCAATCTCGCTTGCCACTTTGATTTTCTTACCAATACTGTCTATCAATGTGAATTGGCACTCAGGAAACAGGATGGCCAATGGGATACCCGGAAATCCTCCTCCCGTACCTACATCAAGTAGGGTAGTGCCTGCCTGAAAGTTCAGCACTTTGGCTATGGCCAGTGAGTGGATAATATGGTGTGGGTAGAGATTATCAATATCTTTGCGTGAGATAACATTGATTTTCGCATTCCACTCGCGGTAGAGTTCACCCAGTGCCATAAATTGCTGCACCTGCAGAGGCGTCAGGGAAAAATGCTCCCTGATGCACTCTACACCTGCCAAATCCAGTTGGTTAATCGCTTCTGTCATAACTCCAGCCTTTAGCCTATAAGCTTTAACCTAAGTTTGTAAACACGTTCTGAACGTCCTCGTCCTCTTCAATGCGGTCGATGAGTTTTTGCACGCTTTCCATCTCCTCGTCGCTAAGAGTCTTAGTGTCGTTAGGAATGCGAACAAACTCGCAAGACTGAATCTCGAAGCCGTTGTCCTCAAGATACTTTTGCATTTGTGAGTATTGGTTGAAGTCGCCGTAGATAACGATGGTGCCTTCTTCCTCGTCGTGACCGAGCTCTTCTACACCGAAGTCAATCAACTCCAACTCCAGTTCATCTAAGTCAATATCATCTTTCGCTGAAACGGTGAAGCATGCCTTGCGGTCAAAGAGGAATTGCAAGCAACCTTGTGTGCCGAGGTTACCACCGTGTTTGCTGAAGTAGCTACGGATATTAGCCACAGTACGCATGTTGTTGTCTGTTGCAGTCTCCACGAAGATGGCTACACCGTGTGGACCGTATCCTTCGTAGCATATTTCCTTATAACCTTCTGATGACTTATCGGTTGCTTTCTTGATAGCGCGCTCAATATTGTCTTTAGGCATGTTCTCTTTCTTACATTGTTGCATCAATGTACGAAGACGAGGGTTGCTATCAGGATCTGGACCACCATCGCGAGCTGCCATGGTGATTTCCTTGCCTAACTTAGTAAATACTCGGGCCATGTGACCCCAACGTTTCATTTTGGTCGCTTTGCGATATTCAAACGCTCTTCCCATAATATGAATTTTTGTAGTTTAAATTATAATGTTGTTAATATTCAAGTCTTGTTTTATTGTTCAAAAGTGATATTGAACTCTACTCGTCTATTTTGACTGCGTCCAGTATTGGTTTCGTTACTTGCGATAGGGCGGTCTGGACCATATCCGTGTGCTGTGATTCTATTTGCCTGAACGCCTTTCTTCACCAAGTATTCGCGTACTGCTTGAGCGCGTTTTTCAGACAACGAGAGATTGTATTGATAATTACCTACATTATCCGTATGTCCTTGTACTTCGATAATATATGTTGGATTCTCAATAAACAACTTCGCTAGCTGGTCCATAATAGCATACGAACTCTTCTTGATGGTTGCTTTGCCATTCTCGAATTGGATGCCTTGCATCGCTTTGTTGAGGAGGGTACGTACTTCGCGTTTCACCTCAGGGCAACCAGAAGTACTAAGTTCTCCTGCAAGAGTAGGGCAGAGGTCTTCGTAGTCTGGTACTCCATCACCGTCTGTATCCAGATTACAACCATTTTCATCTACGTGGTTGCGTGCAGCAACAGGTGTATTAGGACATTGATCCAGATAATCAACTACGCCATCTCTATCTGTATCCAAAGGACAGCCCAAATGATCTACTTTTCCTCTGGCTTCTTTAGGTGTATTAGGACATTGATCCATATAATCAGCCACGCCATCGCCATCAGAATCAAGTGGGCAGCCATATTCGTCAATATAAGCGTATGCTGCAGCAGGAGTTGCTGGACATTGATCTAACCAGTCTGCTACACCATCACCATCACTATCCATGATACAACCTGTTCCATCTACATAGTTGCGCGCTTCAGGTGCGGTGTTAGGACAACGGTCTATATAGTCTGGTACACCATCCATATCTGTGTCAATAGGACAACCCACAGAATCCACTAAACCGTATGCGCGAGATGGAGTGTTAGGACATTCATCCATATAATCAGGTACACCATCGCCGTCTGTATCATCAGGACAACCGAATGCATTCACTGGTATATCCTTTGGGGTTAAGAGACAACCATCTCTATAGTCAAAGACACCGTCGCGGTCTTTATCGATAGTTTTCTTAGGATTGTTGGTGCCCGCTACAATGGTGATACCCACTGCCAAATTCACGCCTGCTGTCTTGTATGGCAACTTGATGTTTTCGCCTTCAATATATGTCAGAGGCACGTAGTCGGCTGCTACAGTGAGCATAAAACCATCGTATGGAGCAAATCCTAAAGCAGCACCCATATTTCCTCCTTTGCCATTAAAGAAGGAGTATGAAGCCGCTATATTAAACCACTGGCATGGACGGAATGATGCACCCAATGTTACTTCTTCAGTGATGGTATCTGCCATGAAGCAGGTATGCGAATATGCACCAACACCTACACGGTTCTTCCAGAAATTAGCATCTACACCTATATTCAGATTCGCATGAATCATCTTGTTGATAGGGGCAATGCGGTAGGTCTCCTGTTGGAGAAACTCATCTTGATAGATTTGCATATTGTTCTCAATGTCCGCGATGAGGTCATTCATCTGAAACTCACCATTCTTGATGTAGTTGCCATACTCAAAGTCGCCTGATCCGTTAAATGTTTGATTGATAGTAATGTTACCTCCCGTTATATTGCCCGATTGTCCTTTCCAATTGATAAAACCTAAATCGGTAATAGCAGCATTGACTTGCACCATCTCAATAGGTTTGTAGGTAACACCGAGGTCTATGGCTGCACCATAGCCCGAAGGGTCAAGAAGGTATGACCACCAGTCTGTATCAAAGTTACCATTGATAAGGTCTTTGGCCACACCAGCATGACGGAGTACTCCATTCGCCTTTAAACTCACTTCTTCGGTCGTTGAGTGGAACTCAAAATTATTTACATTAGCATCCAAATAACCATGACCCAATAACAGTTTTGCTTTGGCACCCACGCTCCATTGTTCGTTGATGTAGTGTGAATATCCAAATGCTATTTCTGCGTATGCAGATGAAGACATGATGTTGAAGTCTTTTTCCAACATGATGATTTGATTCACTGCACCGTTGAAGATAGATTTAGGTACGCTTATAGTACTAATCAAACGCTCTGAAATATTCATGTGGAAAAAACCTCTCTCTCTTACTTGCCAGCCGAGACTAAAGAGATTGATGGTGGCATTTGCATCTAAGGTGAGCATGTTGGGTAATTTATTCCATGCTTTCTTTTCTGCAGGTTGTAATGCGGTGACGGCTTTTCCTGTTGGGCTCTTGTACACCCAATCAGTTAAGGTCATATTGTAGTTACCCAGCCATAGACTGGTGTAACCAATAGCTGGAAAAGCCATATAGAACCCTTGCACGGGTTGGAATGCGGGGTTGATTGTGTGCCGCATAGGAGCATTCTCCAAAAAATAGAGTGTGTTTACCTGTTGCGCATTCGTCATAAGACTACCTGCTGTGATAATACCTAAAAGGATAATTGTACGTAAAAATTGTTTCATAATACTAACAATGTGTTATATGATGATTAAAATATTTCTTCCAAATCAATGATGGCTTCCACATCTGCCGCTATGGCTAACTTCATACGAAGCTCAGCTTCAGGAGTGAGATGGACGGTATGTTTGTTATCGCCTAACGTAGCCGTGAAAGTGATATATTCTACTTGCTCTAATCGTTCAAAATCCTCTTCGCAAATGGTGATGAGTGTCGCGTTCGTAATGCTAGGTTCCATGACCACCTTGTCCACTATGTTTTCTGGACAAGGTATATGTACACGGATAGCCGTATCTGCTATGTTGTTCACCGTGTCATGCATGCTACTGAGTTGAACAATCTGATGATTAGCATCGTACATAGTGAACGTACCCTCTATAGTGAATGGTATGGTGTTCTCTATAATGGCTAATAGTTGCAATTCTGCGTTTGGTATATCCTTGATGATTTGCGTCTCATGGAGTAGCGAGTCTAAACCGAATCCTGTAATCTGGACACTATCAATGGTATCGTGATAGGCAATTTGTACTCCCTCATTAAAGGTGAATGGAACTTCTATCATTACATCCATATTGATGTCCGTATTGTCGGTGATACGGAATTGTTTTTCATTAGATGTGTTATCTGTTTGCACTGTGAAAGCATACGATACGGTATGTGGTGTAATGCTGAATAGATTATCGATATTGCCACGTTCATCGTGGAAGTCGAGCAGTATAGTGTCGTATGCACGATAGTTCAATTGGGCATCCATAGCTATATGGTTGGGGCGACGAATCGTGGTACTCCTCTCTTGGTGCTCCGTATCAAAGGTGGCATAGCGACGATTGCCATCTTTGGAATCAACATATATATGTTGTAGATTGATAGCCATAGGTAAACCCAAGGTGTGGTCAATGGCGAATGTTACAGTTGGTTCGCTCACAGGCAGTGTCCAATTCTCAAAGAACTCCCAACCAGACCACATCTCGCTTGCAAGCTGATTGTTCATCTCGCTTTGCAGCAAGGTATGTGCCGCAAAGTAACCGAACATAGCACTATAGTCTATCAGGTCCACATGGAAGTCATAACTAATATGCTGATTCTCTTTGATGGTCATGTTGTGATCTAACTCTATCTTGAAGCGAATCTTCAGATGAATGCCATCCAAGATGTTATCACCGCTGGATTCAGCATTAGGGTCTTTCATCAAGATGAGATTGAAGTTGCGCAGCTTAATAGGCAACTCTTCGCCAAAGTCCTTATCTTGAATAGGTAACGTGAGGACGGAGTCGATACCGCGGAATTGATCGCTGAGCAGTATTTCTACACTTTTAATATCATCCCATCGTAGATCAAGACTATCTACATTATAGATAGAGGTGAAATCCGCTACATTTATGATGATGCTGTCCACGCGTCGGTTTTCAAATTTCTCGTTCAACTGCTTGAGGTCAATGTCAATCGGAAACTCCAAGTCGAATGTAAGAGTGTCCTGACAATACTTCATATATTCCTCCGCGGGAATGATGAAAGGGAGTGGAATCGAACTGAAATCTTCCAAATCAGGATATTTCAACTTCAATACTTGTATGATAAGTGGATGCTTGTCCTTGAGTTGAGCGAATATCTTATCCACCTCATCTGCTACATTCCACTGAGACTTGCTGCGCGAAACCAATGTAGATAAATCCATAGGGTGATACTGATTAGTAGAGGAGATAGTGTCTCTATACACATATCGTCCAGTTGTATCAACGGTGATTTTTGGGAACTGCGAGGTACCAATAAAGTCACCAAAATTGGCAGACAATGTGCCTAATGGTAACGTTAGCGAAGCATTCACTGATGTGCTCCAATCCACTTCCGACAAATTTATATCGGCTTTGCAACTCACCAAACTGTGACAGAGTAGTAATAAACTACCTAAAAATGTAAGTTTTGACTTGATACCCATGATTTTTTATGCCTTTGAAAGTGTACATTTCATTCAACCGACAAAGGTACAACTTTTTTTGCAAATATACAAATATTTATTAATATTTTAATAAATAAATGTGTTCTGTGGCACGAGTGACGGCAGTATAGAGCCAACGGTAGTAGTTTTTGTCGCGTTCTTCTAATGGAATATTGCTAGGATCAATGAAGACACGTTTCCACTGACCGCCCTGTGCTTTGTGGCAAGTGACGGCGTAGGCAAAACGTATTTGCAGGGCATTATAGTAGGGAGAATCGTATATGGCTTCGACCAATTTCTTGCGATTGCGTTGTAATTCAGGATAGTCTTCGCTGATGCGATCAAACAATTGGCGATGCAATTGGTGATTGACTTCAGGCGAGTCGGTTGTGAGTGTATCTAACCACAATAGGACATCTATCTCCCAATCATAGTCCAGCGAGCGCAAAGAGGCATCAACGAACTGAAAACCATACATTTCACGTTGGTTACGTAGGCGCACTATCTCCATCATATCGCCATTGGCGAGAAAGGGAATACCTTCATAGTCTTTAGTCCAGAAATAGTTGTTTTTGGTAATCATCAATCTATCGCCCGAAGAGATCGCATCTTCTTTCCAAAGTATGCGTGCGCGTACTCCTTGATTATATAGGATAGTGCGGCGATTGGTGCGAGTAAGGATGATGGTTTCTTCCGAGCCTACTTCGCGGTACGATTGCTCCAATAGTTCCAAAAAATCGCTTCCTTCAAATGATTGGAAGTCAGGACTGTATTGATATTCAAAAGGTTTTTCAGGTTGCGTTATTTGTTCACGAATAGCAGTTGCGTTGCTTAGAATACCGCTATCCAATGCTTGGCGTGCCACTTGGGTGAGTGTGTATGAGGTGATATCTAATCCGTATCCTAACAGATAATCCACGTCCAAAGCAGGGGATAGGTCCGAACCTACGGGTGGCAACTGTGCATCATCGCCCAGCAGTAGCATACTGCAACCTTCGCCTGCGTACACATATCTGATGAGGTCTTTTAGTAGTATACCTGTGCCAAAAGTGGGGTTTTCTTGTTGTCCTGAAATCATAGATGCTTCATCTATAATGAACAGGGTATGTTTGTGGAGATTATCTGAAAGCGAGAATGAGTCGGCACCCAATTTTTCTTGTCGATAGATGTACTTGTGGATAGTATAGGCTGGTTTGTTGGCGTAGCGCGCCAATACTTTGGCAGCACGTCCTGTAGGAGCCAATAATACTACGGGTTGTTTGAGTTCACCTAAAGCCTTGACCACAGTAGCCATGATACTGGTTTTTCCGGTACCTGCATAACCACGAAGCACAAAGGCCTTTTGCTCTTTTTTTGAGAGTATAAATTGGGTGAGGAGATGCAATAATTCCTCTTGCCCTTCGTTTGGAGCGAAGGGTAAAGCGTTAATTATCCTATTTTTTATGAAATTTTCAAGCAAAATGCACTAAAAATTTGGTCAGTTCAAAAAAAAGCAGTACCTTTGCAGCGTCTTAGGGTAAGTCCTACACGACCAGCTCCCTCTGAACTCCCCCAGGTCCTGACCGAAGCAAGGGTAAGAGGTTGTAGCGGTGCGATGTAGTCAGCTTACCCTTTTTTTGTTTTATTAAAGACAAATTGGACATCTTCTGTGATTTGATTTTTTAAGACAACTTAGACAACTTCTGCGCGGCGCCAACATTGCGCCTTGCCGAGGGTATCAATTTTGTTGTTTTTAATGTATTTTGTCAATATATCTGTTCTACGTATCTACTTGTTGTATATCCTTAAATGTATCTCCTGCCGCTGAGCAATGTTGGCGAAGCGGAATGGTTGTTTGTGTTGTCTTCTTATATCAACTTTGTGGTTTGATTTTTTAAGACAACTTAGACAACTTCTGCGCGCGCCCAACATTGGCGCTTGCCGAGGGTAAAATCTGTTTATTTTCAGTGTGCGGTTGGCTAATTTTATTCCCTTGCCGCTGAGCAATGTTGGCGAAGCGGAATAGTTGTTTATGTTGTCTTCTAAAAAACAGACTCATTATTTGTGTCGTCTTTATGTTTCATTATTTCAGTTTATGTCCCATTATGTTATATGTTTCTCCTTTGTGTATAATCATCAGTCTGCCATTGATAAGGACTTTTTGTACATTTGTTGTACTGTTTTCGCGTATTGTTTCTATGTCTGTTGTTTGTTCGTAGGCTTGCCATGCGTTGGGTATGCCATAGCCGTATTGATTGTGGGGTTGGGTGTAGCGGTCTGCCGATTGTATGATACGCTCGCGTATCTCCATATTCGTAGCATGGGGCATGGCAGACCAGATGCAGGCCGCCATGCCGGCTATGATGGGGCATGCAAAACTAGTGCCGTTGCCATATACTACATTGTTATTTAGGGGGTTGATGAGTGCCGTTTGACTACCTGTGGCACACACTTCGGGTTTTACTCTACCGTCAGCAGTAGGACCCCACGAAGAGAATGCTGCTATGCTGTCGTGTATGTTCACGGCTCCTACTGTGAGTATATTGTCTGCATCAGCAGGTGCGCTAATGTAGTGCCACGCTTTGTTGCCTTCGTTGCCTGCTGCCACTACGACAAGCATACCTTTCTTGGCAGCGATATTGGCGGCACGTGAACAACGGGTTGTTTGTCCGTTCATGTCGGCATAGGTGAGCGTGTGGCGGTCATCATCGAACATAGCATAGCCCAAGGAGGAAGAGAGAATATCCACGCCTAAGGAGTCGGCTAACTCGATGGCTGCCACCCAGTTGTCCATCTCTTTGGGGCTTTCTGTCTGGTGCTCTTCGCTACGAATGAGGTAGTAGTTGGCAGCGGTGGCTGCACCTTGATAGTCGGAGGTGATGGCAGCTATGGTGCTAAAGCATTTCGCGCCGTGATTACCTGTGCTGCCTGTTATGGGGTCGCTGTCATCGGTTGTGTCGTAGATGCCGAGTATCTGATCGCGCACGGCATCAAAAGCGCTGAGGGTGTCTACGTTCTGAAAACCGCCGTCTACGATGGCCATGGTGATGCCTTGTCCATGAAAACCTGCTTCGTGTAGCAGATGCAACTGGAGTTGTTCTGTTTGTGGATCAGATAACCAAGTAGATTCTTGCCGCAGACAGTGTTGGTCTGCGGAATGGTTGTTTGAGTTGTCTTTTATGTCCTTATGATCCACTTCTCTTTTCCGAAGGTATACCGAAGGGATGCCAAAGGGGTCTTCTTCGCCTTCGTGTCGGTTGTCATCTCGGAGTTTTCGGGTGAGATAGATGGTGTCTACGAATGTCCATTGTGCGATGCGCTGAATGGTGTATTGGTCTGTTTCAATGCTGGCACCGTTCATCCATCGCGAACTATGGTAGATATGCACGCCCAAAGCCTTTAAACTATCCATATACACGGGTGAAACGGCATAATCTAAGGAGTCGATGGCTATGTTGCGTTCGGCTCGCTTGTCGAGAGCTGCTTGACTGAGCGCAATCTGCTCGCTCCCAGTCTTGTCCGTAAACTGCACAAAGAAGGCAAATAATATGGTGAGTAGTTGTGTGAGCATTCTGCCTGCAAAGGTACAACAAAAAATGCACATTTGCAACAAAATCACGCGAAAGTTTGCTTTTAAGTGCTATTTTGCTGCAAAAGTGCGTTTTATTAAGATTCCTTCTCTTTTCGTTTCGCCATAGGATGCTCAATTTTACCGAGCGACAACCCTGAGAACTCCGAGAGAACTCCCTGAGACCGCCAACTTTAAAAAAGTGCGTTTTGTTAAGATTGAGACAAAATCGCCATTTGCATTTTTGAACACAAATGGTGTTTTTTTGTGCAATATCTTGCATATATCATAAAAATATAGTACCTTTGCAAATTGAAATTCATAAATAGGAATATGAGAAAGATAAGAATATTACTAACACTCTTATGCTTTTGGGCTGGTTTGCTGCCCGCGTTGGCGCAATCGGTAACGATTACCAGAGAGATGAAGGAGGTGCAGATGGCATCGGTCTTGGCAATGTACAAGAATGAGTTTGGCAGTTTCGAGAAGCCAGATATGTCAGATACTTTCCCATTTGCGGTGATTCGTATGCACTTAGAAGGCAATGCCCATGACGTAAAGGCTGCCAAAGAGCGTTTGACTTTGTACATGGGTCAGCAGACAGGTGTTGAGGCACGAGTTACTACCTATTCGAATCAGATACTATTCTTGGTGCGCTCGCGCCGTCCGATGATATTCATTGATTGTGGCGATGGCTGCGAACAAGTGCTACTGAGCAATATGCAAAAACTCAAATCGAACTGCCTGTATGATTGCACCGTGCGCTTTAGGGTCGAGAAGGAAAGTGATAGTTCTAACGAATTGTCGGAATATGATTTCTTGTTAGAGGTTACTCCTACCGATGCTATTGTGGAGGTTGTGGTCAATGGCGAAAAGCAAGTATGGGCATTGGACAGCGGTCGCGTAGAGAAGACATTGCAGGAAGGATCATATTTCTATAACATAGTAGCAGAAGACTATGCTACACAAGAAGGAACATTCAACGTATCTTCTACCGAAACATTTAGAAAGATAGACTTGCGCCCTGCTTTTGGATACTTGACTATTAACGGTACAGCGGAAGATATGGCATCTATTACGCATCAAGAAACGCGCAACGTTATTGCGATAGAATCCTTGCCTATCAGCGATTTGCAATGCGATACAGGTGTGTATGTATTGGAGATAGACAGAGACAAGTACTACTATCGCGATACGATTACCATATCCTCTGGCGAGCAATTGACGGTTAGTCCGATAGATTTTCAGAAGAAGAAACCAAGAATCAACACTTTCGTTGTGGCAGAAGCGGGCTATGCTTTTGCACCTCAATGGGGCTTTGGTGGTATGTTGGGTCAGATGTACAACGGATTGGGTTGGTATGTCAAAGGACGTTCTAATTTCCAATTTGGTCATCATGCCACTAATGGATTGGTGTGTGAACAAGGTGGATTGATAAATGGAGAATTACCATTCTACTCGGGCAGAACAGCAGCGAAAGAATGGATAGTCAATGCAGGCTTTGTAGTAGATTTCTTGGGCAAGCAGCGTATGCAGTACAAGAACAATATGATCGGTTTGTATGTGGGTGCGGGTTATGGTATGCGTGAATTGCTATGGGAGAAGAGTAATGGCGATTGGGTGAAGTATAATCCAACGTCAGCCAGTGGTGTGAGTGCAGGTGCAGGTGTGATAGGTAGTGTGGCAGGTGTTACGCTGACCGCAGGTGTGAACACGATACAGTTCAAGTATTTGGAGATAGAATTTGGAATTGGTTATACATTTTAACAGTGGATTAGTTATAACAAAAATTATAGAAAATTAGATTGAAAATTATCAAAAATATGAAGATATACAACTATATATTATTGAGCGTATTGTTTGGAGCAACCGCACTAATCACCTCTTGCCAAAGGGATGAGGAGGTTATTGTCAGTACGATTACAACGAATAAGCCTACCTATGTACATGCTGATAATGCTACTATATCTATTGATTTGGATTATAATAGTGTGCCTAAGCAATATGGTATTTGCTATGGCACTGATCCTAAGCCAACAATTAAGAATAGTTTGGCATTGTGCGCTGATTCCGTAGGGCAATTGTGCGAGTTGTTAGGTCTGGAGGCTGCAACCACTTACTATGCTCGCGCTTTTGTGCAAAATAGCAGCGAGGTGTTGTATGGCAATGAGATTACTTTCACGACTGCTGAGCGTTTGACAGAATCAGGGCATGAATATGTGGATATGGGATTGAGTGTGAAATGGGCAACCATGAATGTGGGTGCTACCGTAGCAGAGGAAGAAGGCAAATATTTTGCTTGGGGAGAGGTAGAGAGGAAGGAATCGTATATGTGGGATAATTACCAATATGGCAATTCTCGTACTACATTGACCAAGTATTGCGAGAGTGAGGAATATGGTACGGTGGATAACAAGGCTATTTTGGACTTATGGGATGATGCTGCCTATATGATTTGGGGAGGCAAGTGGCGCATGCCTACTTATAATGAGTGGGATGAGTTATTGAGAAATAGCACATGGACTTGGGTAGAGCAAAACGGTGTAAAAGGTGTGCGTGTGAGGAGTACGAAGAATGGGAATTGTATATTCTTGCCGACTACGGGTTATAAGGTAGGAACGGATTTGAATTATAAGGATGATATTGTTGGCTTTTGGTCAGGTTCGTTGTCTAAAAATGGCTCATATATGAGTTATGGTGTATCTGTAGAAAACCCAAATAATACGGCTTCGTTCTATGGCTTTAATCGCTATAATGGCTATCCTATTCGTGCGGTGATGGATAATGCGATTACTCCGCCAGCGGTGGATATTCCTACTGTGGTTACAAGTGCAGCGAGTGAGGTAACTAAGAACTCTGCTGTAGTTGGTGGCAATGTGGTAAGTGATGGTGGATTAGAGGTTACGGAGCGAGGGGTGTATTATTCGATGAGTGCTAATCCGATTGAAACAGGCACGAAAGTAGAATGTGGTAGTGGATTGGGAGAATTTACCCATAACCTTACCGATTTGCAAACAGGTGCGATTTACTATGTTCGTGCCTATGCAAAGAATAAGTTTGGTGTGGCGTATGGTGAGGAGGTAAGTTTTGTATGTGAGGGAGTGCCTGTCGTAATCACTCTACAGCCCACAAATATATCATATATTTCTGCTACTGTTGGTGGCAATGTGACCAATGACGGAGGATTAGAAGTGACAGAGCGTGGTGTGGTGTGTGCAACAACGCAGAACCCAACCACCGCTAATATAAAGATAACAAGTGGTAATGGATTGGGGCAGTTTACGTGTAATCTAACAGATTTGCAAGATGGTATGACTTATTATGTTCGTGCGTATGCGATAAATGCAAAAGGTACTGCTTATGGTGAGGAGGTAAGTTTTACGACTAAAACTAAAACTATCGCCACTGTAGTAACAACGCCTGCAACAAATGTTTCTTATACTTCTGCTATCGTAGGTGGTAATGTGACAAGCGATGGTGGTGCAAACGTAACCGAAAGCGGTATTTGCTACTCAACAAGTGCAAATCCAACAACTTCCAATACTAAAATAACAAGTGGTAGTGGATTAGGTGAGTTTATGTGCAACTTAACAGATTTGCAAGACGGTACAATCTACTACGTTCGTGCGTATGCAGTTAATGAAAAAGGTACTTCGTATGGCGAGGAGGTAAGTTTTACGACCAAAGAAAGATACTATGAAAATGGATATGAATACATTGACTTGGGCTTAAGTGTTAAATGGGCAACTATGAATGTAGGAGCAAATACTCCCGAGGATTTTGGTAATTATTTCGCTTGGGGAGAAACAGAACCAAAAGAAGTGTATAATTGGAGTACCTACAAATGGTGCAATGGTTCTGATACAACACTTACAAAGTATAATACAAGTAGTGTTTATGGTATAATAGATAATAAAACCACACTTGAATTAATCGATGATGCTGCTCATGCTAATTGGGGTGGTAGTTGGCGCATGCCAACCGATGCTGAAATGACCGAACTAAGAAATAATTGTACTTGGAAATGGACTACTCAAAAGTCTATAAAAGGTTATAAAGTGACTAGTAAGAGTAACGGCAATAGTATTTTCCTTCCTGCTGCTGATTACTATTTTGATAATTTTACTTCTTGGGTAGACGGCTGCTATTGGTCGAGTTCGCTCGACATAGATAGCCCATGCTACGCGTGGTTTATAAGTTTTGAGTTTATTTTAGATGTTGGTGTTGTGACTAGAAATTGCAACTATCGTAGCAATGGAGAAGCCATTCGCCCTGTATGCCCGTAGTAGACAGAACCCACCTGATTTTGTTCGATATAAAAGTGAGGGATAATTCAGTTGAAAGCCCAAGACTACATTTATCCTGCTTTTCCGCAGTCTTACCCGTTACCACTCCGATACTGTCCAATACTTTCCTCATAGGTTGGCAGGGTGGAGACAATGCAGTCAATCCATCTTGTGACAGTGAGACAGTGAGACAATACATTTCTAAAACTTTTGTATATTGTATAGCGCGTATAATATTTTTAAAAACTACTGTCTTACTGTCTCACTGTCTCACAAGAGGGTAGCAAAAAGAGAATTAAACAGCTTCTATCCACCGCTTATCCACCGCTTATCCACCCGATAAAGGGCTCTCTAAACAGAGGAATCCTACTTTACACTTCTGACGGAAAAACAGGCAAACTTCTGAAAGAAAAACAGGTAAACTTCTGACGGGAATACAAGCAAACTTCAGGGAAAGTATTGGACAGTATTGGAGTGATAACGGAGTGGTAACGGGTAAGATTGCTGGAAGATGAGATAAATCTTCAAAAAATAGCATTGGCAGGCAGTTGAATAGATATACCTAAAAATAGCAATCCGCATAATCGAAAGAAAAAGAATCGGTTATGCGGATTGTGTTGTATTGAAAGCAATCAATATATATGTTAGAAAATTTAGAATTCTAAGTTTCCTAAAGATTCTAAGAATCCTAATTCTATATATAAAGACAACATAAACAACATTTCGCTCACCCAACATTGGTGAGCGACAGGGAAAGAAATAGATAATTGACGGTCGAGTCGCAATACCCTTTTGTATTACAGAGATTTGCCACTAATGGGCTCACAATGTGCCTACGATGTGCCACTATGAACCCGTCAAAAACCCGTTATGAACCCGTAAAAGATAGCATAGCAGCAAGGTTCTGGAGTTACTGTTCACACAATCATCAGTGCAATCCACATACGATTATGCTTCTTTATCTTCAAAAGGTAGAGTGGGTAATGCAAATCGGTCGAAATCAGATTCAAAAAGTCGGTCCTGCACTATGCGATACTTATCAAACTCTGTTTCTGCATGCTCTTGCGCTTGTTCATGGCTCACATGTCCTGCAGTTTGTAACAATGGACGCTCATCACTATTGAGATATGAGTCAATACGCTTCGCCCAATCTTCCATTGTCATAGGTATATGACGCTTGGCGCGAGATTCTGCAAAATCTAAAACAGCAGAAACAATATGTCCCATATCTTCCAACTCGTTTTGGCGTAAATAGTTTTTGGCTATGCTAACATCTGTTTTTACTATTTTGCCGTTGGGCGCATTCTCCCATGTGGTAAGTCCCATGTATTCTTTGTTGGCATCAGCTCGTTCCAGAATTAACTCCGCAGCAGTGTGTTGATGTACTGCGTAGTGCATTTTGTTCTGAATCATTTGGAAGAATGTGCGAGTTGTGGGAGCATCTTTGTCGTAATCCATACTTGTGGCATAGATATCTGTCAACTTTTGATAAAAACGGCGTTCTGATAAACGAATCTCCCTGATTTCAGCCAGCAAATGTTCGAAATAGTCTTCGCTGAGGAATGCGCCATTCTCCATGCGCTTGCGATCTATCACATAACCACGCAAAGCAAACTGCCTCAGAATGCAGGTCGCCCAACGACGAAACTGCGTAGCACGAATGGAATTGACACGGTAGCCAACGGAGATGATTGCATCGAGATTGTAAAATTGAGTATCATAATTTTTGCCATCAGCGGCAGTGTGTCGGAATTTCCGACATACTGATTGCTGCTCTAACTCTCCGCTCTCAAAAATATGTTTGAGGTGTTCTGTAATAGTAGTGCGCCCTTTATCAAACAAAGTAGCTATAGCTTCTTGCGTAGCCCAAATGGTCTCATTTTCGTAGAAGACTTGCACCCCTGTTGCTTTATCCTCTGCTTGAAAAATAAGGAATTCAGCAGTTGAATTTCGTATTTGCAGTTGTTTCTCAGACATGTGATTTATACTTTGCATAGTAGAGATAGGGAACTATCTCTTGTTATCGCTTCTCCAGTAGTACTACATTCTCCACGTGGTGGGTGTGGGGGAACATGTCCACAGGTTGCACCTTCACAACACGGTACTTGCTGTCCAGCATATTCAAATCGCGTGCCTGCGTAGCAGGGTTGCAACTCACATACACGATGCGCTGAGGTTCGGCGAACAATATCGTATTAATCACATCCTCGTGCATGCCAGCGCGGGGTGGGTCGGTGATAATCACATCAGGGCGACCGTACTGCGCGATGAAGTCCTCGTTCAAAATGTCCTTCATATCGCCTGCGAAGAAGAGAGTATTATCCAAGTTGTTAATCTTCGCGTTTACTTTGGCGTCCTCAATAGCCTCTGGCACATACTCAATACCAATCACTTGACGTGCTTGGTGGGCTACGAAATTGGCAATTGTACCTGTACCCGTATAAAGGTCAAAGACCAGTTCGTTGCCCGTCAGCCCTGCGAACTCGCGCGCTACCTTGTAGAG
The DNA here is from genome assembly GCA_045639365.1 of Paludibacteraceae bacterium. Taxonomy (GTDB): domain Bacteria; phylum Bacteroidota; class Bacteroidia; order Bacteroidales; family Paludibacteraceae; genus Colicola. Next base: position 19,820 of record JAZUCY010000025.1, on the reverse strand, counting down.
CTCGTATGCCTGCAAGGTATTGGTTTGGTAGAAAGACTTAGGTCCTACCTTGAACTGTAGGTTCTCCATCTGCTCCATGATATGGTCTTGTCCGTGGAAGACATGCACCTCCTGGTCGCCAATGGTGTCATTGAACTTGCGATTGACTACATACAGCAAGCTGATAATCTCGGGGAAGGAGTCGCGGATATACTCCATCACGCGCATATCGGGTTCGTCTGCCCAAACGACGATGAGCATGATCTCGCCCTTGTGGTTGGAGCGCAGGATGAGGGTACGCAGTTGTCCCTCGTGCGCGTGCTCATTATAGAAGGTGATTCCTAACGAACGTGCGTACTCGCGAATGCAGTTGCGTATGCGGTTGTTGATTTCTGGCATGAGGTGGCACTCGGTGATGTCGAGCACCTTGTCGAAGCAGTTAGGAATATGGAAACCCAGTCCATGGGTGTTGTCCACATTATCCAGTCCGCCTGCGGCGCGGATAGTGTCCCAACTGAGCCATTTGCGGTCGGAGAAAGTGAACTCCAGTTTGTTGCGGTACTCGTAGATCTCCTTGCTACCGAGGATAGGGGAGATCTCGGGTAGTTCGACCTTACCAATACGGGTGAGGTTGTCGATGATCTGCTGTTGCTTGTGGCGCAGTTGCTCCTTGTAAGGGAGAATCTGCCACTTGCAACCACCGCACTCGCCGTAGTGCTTGCAACGAGGTTCGCAACGGGTAGGGGAAGGAGTGACAATGCGCTCTACGCGACCCTCCATGAAGGAGTGCTTCTTTCGCGTCACTTGTATATCGACAATATCACCAGGCACGCAGTAGGGCACAAAAAGCACCATATCGTCCACGCGGGTGAGGGCCTTGCCCTCAGCCGCGATGCCAGTGATCTCAATGTTCTGTAGTAATGGTAAGTTCTTTTTCTTTTTCATAAAAATAATACAACTAATGCTTTTTTTGTGATCAAAAGACAACCTAAACAACTTCTGCAGAGCACCCCAAAAATCAGTAGATTTTTCGGGGACCCCGCTACGGCGCCAACATTGCGCCTTGCTCGTGAGTATATTTATCGTCTATTGCGTCATATTTGAATAGTTTCTCCGCTATATGTTAATATCTCGTTTGTTTCTGGATTATAAAAATATCTTTCTATTTCCATAAACATAGGAGAAAAGTTGGCCAAAACTCCTGCACGAATTTTGGTAAGTCGCATGTAATTAAATAGTTGTGCGCGATGCTCGTTTGTCAATTTAGATACCGCTTTGCATTCCACAATTACATTAGCAAGACACAAAAAATCCAAACGAAAGGTTGCCTCCATTTTTAATCCACAATAGTGCGGATGGACTTCTTTTTCCCGTTCATAGAAAATTTGTTGTTTCTTTAACTCTATTGCCAGTCCTTCTTGATAGATAGATTCATTTAGTCCAGCACCTAATTCGTGATGGACATTGTATATCGCCCCAACTACGATATATAAAAAATCTTTTAATCCTTCAAGTTTCATAGAACTTTAGTTTCTGCCGTTTGGCTCATCATGCCGCTGAGCAATGTTGGCGAAGCGGAAATGTTGTTTATGTTGTCTTCTAAAAAAAAGACAGATTTGTTGTTTTGATTAGTTATTTCATTAACCAGTTGATACTTTGTTGGTAGAGAGCAGGGAAGTTGTGGGCGCTCTCGAGCATGATACTCCAGCAGAGGGTCTTGTTGCCACCTTCAGCAGTAGCATCGTGACCGATAGCTGCTGCGACATTCGCCTCAGGGAAACGAGCAACGACTATACCACCTTCGGTTGGGAAGAGACCATCCGCGTTCTCGGTATGGAGCATGGTGTCGTTAGGCTCGGTGCGGAAGGTATAGATACCATTAGGCAACTGACGCTCAATACGAATCTTACCTGTTTTCGAAGCGTTGGTGGTACGGAACTCGTAGTGCAAGAGATTCTTGGTGAAGGCAGCGTCCTCTTTGCCTTGCATGTCGCTAGCAATATGTGCACCAGAGAGCAAGAGGCGACCTCCGTGTTGTAGGTAGTGGGTCAGTGCATGTTGCAAGTTTGCTGGCATGCAGTGGAACGATGTGTCGTGCCCCATGATGTAGGTCTTTTGCTTACCGAGGATAACATCCACGAGGTCGTAACCAGCGATGCTATCCAATGCTGCTACGCTGGTGCTGACGTATGAATAGCCCATCTCTGCCAAAGCACGACCGTGCATAGCAGGGTAGTCGAATGTGTTACCCACTGTAGGGTGATCCATGTGGTCGCTATAGCACATACCCCAACCGCAGTTGTCGTCGGTCTTCCATTCGTTGCGGCTGTCGAAGTCATATACCTCGCCGATATAGTTCACGCCCTTGCCGTAAGGCACCGCATGGCTAGCAGGACGGATACCACCGTAGATAGTATCTTTCCACCATTCAGGACCGCTCACACGATTGAAACCGTTTACAATCAGCACATTGCCTTTCTCCTCAGGAGCAATATATGCAGAAAGTACTTCGCTGCGGAAACTCAAACCACCTGCGTTACCTGCTGCTACGCAGATATCGTAGCGTGTGCCAGGATTAGCGGTGAGGGTATATTCTGGGGTAGCAACGCGTACACCGTTATCCCAATCACCATCGTTGGTGCGTGTATATACTATGTAATAAGATGGAGTAGCCGTTGGTTCGAGTGTGTCCTCAGTAGCTTGCCATGTCACTTTCACTTGATTACCTACACGGTTCATCGCCATAGCTTGTACTGGCAATGGTTGTACTGCGTACTCTGTACCGTATTGCTCATGGATAAACTTCAAGAACGATTTGTACATCGCACGTGAGATGGTGAAGCGCACGCGTGGATCAAGACCATACTTCATGTCGGTCATGTTCTGGTGAGAGAGGAGCTCAAGGAGTACCGCAGGCACCTTAGGATGACGTGCCTCGGCGTAAGAGGAGTTGTTGAGCTGACGGCGTGTCCACTCTGGTGCATAAATGGCGCGCATGTCCTCTACGATTTGTGTTTGCATATAGTCCGCGAGATCGCGTGCCACCATACGGCTCTTGCCAGTAGGGAAGTTCTTGTTCTTCTCGTCATCGTAATCCTTATAGATAATAAGCGTACCCACTACCTCATCTTTCACACCTGCATCGGTGTGGAAAGCGAGGCTGGCATGGAGTGGAATACCCAGACCAGGCTCGTTAGGGTTAGCTGCACTACCACCTGCGAGGTAGTTCACCCAGATACCGCGAGCTGCGTAGTCATCTACGTAGTCGTTCTTGCTGTCGGTATAGTTGTATATGCTATCAGGAATACCCGAATATTGCATCCAGTAGCGTGCTGCCTCTATGTAGCGTGGCAGACCGCTGGTGACTGCATTGGCTTGGTTAGCAAGCAACTGTGCGCTGTCAATCATAACCACATCACTCTCTGGAAGATCCTTGGAGGAAGGAACATTCTCGAAGCTGTCTGGCTGTTTGTAGCGTGCTACACTACCCATACCGCCACCGAATTTCACTGCATCGGTTGTGACGATCTCTTTACCGTTAGCAGCAGCTACAACGCTGACGTAGTTGTTTACTTTGTCGCTATCGAAAGCGAATGTGCCGAGATAGACCCATGTGCTACCACCCATCTTTTGATTGACTGCAAAAGTGGTCTTTTGTCCTTTGTGCACAACGGTGTATTGCGCTTTGCTGGTACTATTAGGCAGGGTCTTGTAACTGACATATACTGCGTAATCGCCCGCAGGGAGTGATGGGGTATAGATGATCTCACCTTTGCTCTTCTCTTCGCACTTCACTTCTTGGGAATAGCGACCTTGTTCAAATGGATTATCTCCTTCGAGCAGATGTGTAGTTGGGGTAGCCCAACCTGTACCTTCGCCAATGGCCCATTGTCCTTTGATGGTTGCTTCAGAGTCATCTACCACTTGCTCGTAGGTTTGTGTGTCGCGCTCGCGTGGTTGCACCACTACGGCACCTGCATTTTCGAGCATAGGCACGAGGAATGGCATGGTGTAACTGGTGGTGTATAAGTCTTCGACAGTGCTCCATACTTTGGCACGTTGCCAACGCCAAGACTCGGTAGGTTGGTGGAAGTACTGTCCGTGACTACCCCAAAGGGCGATATGCTTACCGTCCAAACCTTGTTTCGCAGCGTATGGACGTGATGTGTTGGTCACCCATTGCGTTGTGGCAGGCAGGGTATAGCGTGCGTTCTTAGCACGATGGCGGTAGAGAGAGGTGACCAGTTCGCCAATCTCGTAGCCGTCGGTGTAGATGGTCACACGACCTTGGTTGTTGCCCAACACCAATTGGCTGACCAATAGGCGAAGGTCGCGTACCTCGCTCTCGCTGAGCGAAACGACGCTCAGTGCCTTGTTGGTGTAGAGGGTTACATACTGATTCTTGACGCGGATATTGCTGACCTTAACCGACTCAGCGAATGCGCGTTCATGTACAAATGCGGTCAATGTGTCCGACAATGCTTGTTTGTCAATGGCCATGGCTTGCAAACCTAAGCAGCATGCCATCAAAAGGGTGAAGATTTTGCTTTTCATATCGTATTTTATTTTAGTTGCTAAAAATCCGTGCAAAGTTAGTGAAAAAAAAGCATATATGCAAGCATTTGTGGGTGAAAAATAAATTCTTTATGGCTTGGGCATGTTTTTTGTTTTGGAATTGTTAAAAAGATACAAGATATTTGCGTATGTCAAATAATTTTACTATCTTTGCGCGCTATTTTGGATAAAAATGCCAAAGCGATTCGATTATGAAAGAGATAATGTTACAAACTAAGGTGACAACCTGCACGTTGGAGGAGATGGATTCCTCTATGCGCGAACTAGTAGAGAAGGCGAAAGCAATGACACAAAATGCGTATTGCCCTTATTCGCATTTTCATGTAGGTGCTGCAGTACGACTGTCTGATGGTCAGATAGTTGCGGGTAGTAATCAAGAGAATGCCGCTTATCCGAGTGGGTTGTGTGCGGAGCGTACTGCGCTTTTTGCGGCTAATGCTAATCACCCAAACACAGCGGTGGAGGCTTTGGCGATAGCATGCTATACGCAGGGGCATTTCTCGAAGGACGTGATTAGTCCTTGTGGAGCATGCCGACAAGTGATGTTGGAGACGGAGCACCGCTTTGGCAAACCGATGAAAGTGATACTTTACGGTGAGGAGATGTGCTATATATTTGATTCCGCTGCCGACTTGCTACCGCTTAACTTTGTGGCAGAGAGTTTAATAGGATGAATTTTATCAAGAAAATAGATAGTTACCTGCTCAAACATTTCCTTGGGCTTTTGGCAATGACTTTTATGATTTGCATCTTCATTCTGCTTATGCAGTTTGTATGGATGCATATCAAGGATTTGGTGGGTAAAGGTGTGGAGATCAGCGTGCTTGCAGAGTTTTTTATTTATGCTGTCTCTTCCGTTGTACCTTTGGCATTGCCTTTGGCTATTTTGTTGGCTTCGTTGATGACGTTTGGCAATTTGGGTGAGAAGAGCGAACTCACGGCGATGAAGGCGGCAGGTATTAGTCTGTTTCGTATCATGCGCCCGCTGACGATTTCGATTATGTTTATCTGCGGTGGTGCGTTTTTGTTCTCCAATTATGTATTGCCCGTGTCACAGGTCAAGTTATGGGCGTTGATTTTCTCGCTTCGTCAGAAGTCGCCTGAGTTGGAGATTCCGCAGGGTGAGTTTTATGATGGTATCGAAGGGTACAATATCTATGTCCGCCACAAGAATCCGAAGGTGGGTATGCTCTATGATATGATGATTTACGACTATTCGGAAGGCTTTCAGAATGCTACGGTTATGGTGGCAGACTCGGGTCAGTTGTTCTTTACGGAGGATAATAAGCACTTGTTGTTGCGCTTGTATAGTGGTGAGTCGTTTGAGAATCTTGACCGCCAGCAGAAACGAGCTACACGCTCGGAGAAGAATATCCCATACCGTCGTGAGTCGTTTGCACAAAAGCAAATGCTCATAGACTTTGATATGGAGTTCAACCGATACGACGAAGACGTGTTGAGCGACCAGCATGTGTCAAAGAATGTGGGTGAGCTGCTCTATTCCATAGACTCGGTGCAGGTGTTGGCGCATAGTCGGAGTACGGAACAGAGTGCTGTGATTGTGGAGAATCGCTATTTTGGTCGTGAACGTCAAGCGGGAAGGATTCTGGGAGAAGAGGCACTTGGAGCACCTAAAGGCAAGGTGTATGATATAGACTCACTATTGGCTTCATTCACTCCTGATGAACGGTATCGTGCTGTGGCATCCTCATTGGAAAAAGCCAAGATGCAAGGTGAACAAATCGAATACAATGCGCTGATGCTCGATGACTATCAGCGTTATATACGCAAACACGAGATTGAGTTGCACCGCAAGTTTACGTTGGCATTTGCATGCTTAGTGTTCTTCTTCATAGGTGCACCATTGGGGGCTATCACGCGCAAGGGTGGATTGGGTATGCCAGTGGTGATTTCTGTGGTCATGTTTATTGTGTATTATATTATTGACAATACGGGTTACAAGATGGCACGCGAGGCACTATGGCCTTGTTGGTCGGGCATGTGGCTCAGTTCGATGGTGTTGTTACCTATAGGAATATTCCTAACTTATAAGGCTGCTACCGATTCGGCACTCTTTAATCCTGATACATGGCTCAAAATATTGGGTAAACTGAAACGATTAATATATAAAATATGGATACAATTGAACAAGCAATTGAAGACATTCGCGAAGGCAAGTTCGTGATTGTAGTTGATGATGAAGACCGTGAGAACGAGGGCGATTTTATTATCGCTGCTGAAAAGATAACTCCTGAGAAGGTCAATTTCATGTTGCAGCATGGTCGTGGTGTATTGTGTGTACCGCTACCAGAGACGCGCTGTGCGGAATTGGACTTGGTGCATCAGGTACCCAATAACACGTCTATGTTGGGCACTCCGTTCACCGTGACGGTCGATAAGTTGGAGGGTTGTACTACGGGTGTGAGTGCGGAGGACCGTGCTGCTACTATCCGTGCGTTGGCTGATCCAGCATCCAAGCCAGAGACGTTTGGTCGTCCAGGCCATATCAATCCTTTGTATGCGCAGGAGCGTGGTGTATTGAAACGTGCGGGTCATACGGAGGCAGCAGTGGATTTGGCTCGTTTGGCAGGTTTGCAACCTGTGGCGGCGCTTATTGAGATTATGAATGAGGACGGTACGATGGCTCGTATGCCTGATTTGGAGGTGGTGGCTGAGAAGTACGGACTCAGTTTGGTGTCTATTAAGGATTTGATTGCTTATCGTTTGCAGCATGACTCTCCTGTTGCCAATAGCCAATCGCCTATTGCCAATAGTTTGGTGGAGCGTGGTGAGACGGTTAGTTTACCAACTGCGTTTGGTGAGTTTATGCTCACGCCTTTCCGCCAATTGAGCAATGGATTGGAGCATATTGTGTTGCAAAAGGGTGAATGGGCAGATGATGAGGCTATTTTGTGTCGTGTTCACTCATCGTGTATGACGGGCGATATTTTTGGTTCTATGCGTTGTGAGTGTGGTGAGCAATTGCATAAGGCTATGCAGATGGTGGAGAAAGAGGGAAAAGGCATTATTGTTTATCTTAATCAAGAGGGTCGTGGCATCGGTTTGATGAATAAGATACGTGCATATAAACTCCAAGAGCAAGGTCAAGATACTGTAGAAGCCAATATCCACTTGGGTTTCCAACCCGATGAGCGCGATTATGGTGTAGGTGCACAAATACTACAACAAATGGGTGCAAAGAAGCTCCGACTGATGACCAACAACCCTGTGAAGCGTGTAGGTTTGGAGAGTTTTGGCATAGAAATTGTAGAGAACATACCAATAGAGATAGCTCCTAATCCCTACAACTTGCGCTACATGCAAACGAAGAAGGAGAAAATGTATCACAATCTAAACTTAGTGTGACATGAGACGATTAATTGTATTTTTCATTTTTGCGACAATGTGCACATGGCAATTGTCGATTGCGAGAGCTGACCAAACGGTGACAGTAACAGCTACCAATGCTGATATTTCCGAAGATCTTGATCTCAAGACGGTGGCAACCCTATTCGGACAAGCCAAGGATCTTGAGCAGTTCGAACAGATGCTCAATAACCCTGACTCTGCTTTCTCTAACCTCGACCTCAATGGAGATGGCAATGTGGACTACTTGCGCGTGATTGAGACTGCAGATCAAGATCGCCACTTGGTAGTAATTCAAGCTGTGTTGGCAAAGGATATTTATCAAGATGTGGCTTCTATTTTTGTGGAGAAGGACCCTGAGTCGGAGTCTGTGACTGTGCAGGTGATTGGTGATGAGTATATTTATGGTGCGGACTATATTATTGAGCCTGTGTATATTTATCGTCCATTGATTTATGATTGGTTTTGGGGTCCATCGTGGGTATGTTGGCATTCTCCATTCTATTGGGACTATTGGCCAGTGTGGTGGCATCCTTATCATTGCATAGCTCATCATTTGTATTGGGAGCATTGCTATTGGCACCATCATTATCACCCTATATGTTCTTATCGTACGGGCCATCAATACCATCCTCACTATGCGCCTATGCGTGACCGTGTGAGTCGTACTGATTATGCTACCCGCCACCCTGAGCGTTCGTTTGCGACACGCAATGCTTCGCGCAGTTATACCAATGCGCGTGGTTTTGACCGCAACCGTCAGGCAGCTGTACGTAGCGCGAGCGCTTCACGCGTAGGAACAGATGATAGAGGAACAGCCACTCGTGTCTCTACTCGCAGTACTGCTACTGCATCGCGTACATTTGATAGTAGCAATGTACGTGCAACAAGTGGTCGTGGAGATAATACTGCTACGCGTGGTACAGTAACCCGCAGTACATCTAATAGCAGAGGAACAGCATCTTCGCGCAGCAATACTGTGTCCACTAGCACTCGTTCGGCATCAACACGCACAAGTAGTAGTACCGTTGCTACACCTACGCGCGGTGCCAATACGGCTACTCGTTCAGTTGCACCTTCGGTGAATCGCTCTAACAGCAGTTCTTCGACTATGCGCCCTAACAGCAGTTCTCCGACTATGCGTTCCAGCAGCAGTTCGGCTGTTCGCTCTTCGGGCAGTAGTTCGTCTATGCGTTCATCGGGTGGTAGTTACTCGTCTGGTGGGTCATCTATGCGCTCATCGGGTGGAGGCTCTTCCTCTCGCGGAGGTGGCGGAAGCACCCGCAGATAATCACTGCCTCTCGCTTTTCGCCTTACTACGGCACACATCGCATGTGCCACAGGTGGCTGCATCGGTTTCTCCGAAATACGATAATAGCAGTTGCGAACGACAATATAGCTGATTATCAGCATATTCTACCATCGCTTTCAGTTTATTGATATACTGTTGGCGATGGTCGTCGTATATATGGGTGGGTAGATATATGTCTGTTTGTCGCTCGCGCGTGAAGGTTAGGGTGTTGGCTGTATCGTGGGGGATATAGGTGATGATATGGCGCTGTGCCAGGGATACAAGCAAGTCGTGTATTGCCCCCTGCTTTCTTACCTCATTGCCTTTCGCCTCTTGCCTCTCGCCTAATAGCCTCATCGCCTCATCGGGGTCCCCGACGACACTTGTGTCGTGGGGTGCTCTATCGCCTAAATGCACATATTGCAGGTCGGTGAAGATACCTGAGTACTGGCGCATCAGTAACTCTAATAGTTGGTGCTGTGGTTGGCTCAGTCCGTACTCACTTATCTCGCGTTGCGAAACGAGGATCTTGACGCGAGGTTGTATCTCTTGTTCTTCTTGAAAGCAGATATACCCTGCCTGTGTCAGCAGGTGTAGGGCAGAGCAGGTTTGTAGAATAGGCAGGTGCATGATTCTGCATAAGTCGTTGATAGGCAGCATGAAGGTGTGTCCTTGTCCGCTACCAGCTCCAATGCCTAAGAAGTCGCAGGTCTTGTGATAGACGTTCTCCACAAACTCTTTGGGTGGGTAGTTGTCGGCTACGCGTTTGCGTGCTTTGGCTTTGTCTTGCGATGGGTCGTAGAGCATTACAGCAAAGGCTCGTTGCTCATCTCTACCGGCTCGTCCTGCCTCTTGGAAATAGGCTTCTATCGTGTCGGGTAGGTCATGGTGAATCACCACTCGCACATCGGGTTTGTCAATACCCATACCAAAGGCGTTGGTGGCAACGATGACACGTGTCCCTTCGCCTGTCCACTTTTTCCACGCTTCTTGTTTCGCGCTGCGTTCCTTGGAGGTGAGCCCAGCGTGGTAGAAGTCAGCTGAGATGCCTTTCTCGTTGAGGTAGGCAGCTATCTCTTGGGTGCGTTGGCGGTTGCGCACATATACGATGGCAGAACCAGATACTTTGCTGAGGATATGGACTATCTCGTCAGCTTTTTTGTTGGTCTGACGTACAACATAGCTGAGGTTCTGTCGCAGAAAACTCTTGCGTAGGACGTGCTTCTCGCGAAATGCCAATCGCTCTTGTATATCATCTACCACTTCGGGGGTGGCGGTAGCAGTCAGGGCGAGGATAGGTACTCTTGCCTTGTTGCCTTGTTGCCTCATTGCCTCATCGCCAACTAAATCACGTATTTCCGCTATTTTCAGGTAACTGGGTCGGAAGTCATATCCCCATTGTGAGATGCAGTGCGCTTCGTCCACAGCGATAAGGCAGATTGGCAGACGGCTAAGTCGGTCGCGAAACTCTTCTGATTCCAGGCGTTCGGGTGATACGTATAGGAAGTGGTAGGGGCCCCATTGACAATTGTCGAGTGCCACTTTCTGTTGCTCGTAACTCATGCCTGTGTAGATGGCAGCAGCGCGTATGTCTCGTTGGCGTAGGTTCTCCACCTGATCTTTCATGAGGGCGATGAGAGGGGTGATAACGAGGCACAGCCCGTTCATAGCCATAGTAGGCACCTGAAAGCACAGGCTCTTACCGCCACCTGTTGGCATGAGTGCCAAGGTGTCGCGACCATCTAAGACGGATTCTACGATTTCTTCTTGTAGTGGACGAAAGTCATCGTAGCCAAAATATGTTTTCAGTGCTTCGTGTGCAGTCACGCTGTTGCTGAGCTATGGGGTATGAATTTCTGTGCAAAGGTACAAAAAAAAATGTATATGTACAAGAAAAGTTTACTTTTGTTGTCATAGGCTACATTTTTTTACTGTAGCTTCGAGGATAAGGTGCCCTCGAAGTACAAAAAAAATGTATATGTACAAGAAAAGTTTACTTTTGTTGTCTCGCGCTTTGCGCGTAGGAGCTTCAATATTCCTTTCAACTTATTTGTCGAGTAACCTGTTTTTCTGCTATCGTAACCGTTACCACTCCGTTACCACTTCATTACCATACGATACTTTCCGAATAGTTTCACCGACATTGTGCCACACTTTCCCCCCTATTTTTATTTTATCCTTATCTTGTGATTTTCCGTAAACGTTGTTTTCTACATAGAAAATGCCCAAAAACTTGCACAATTTAGAAATTTGTTGTACCTTTGCGCAATAAATGCTATTATACGTATGAAAAAGACTAAAATACTATCTGTTTTGTTATTTTTGTGGATTGGATTAGTGCCCTTGTCAGCGCAGTCGGTGAGGATTACGCAGGAGTTGACGTTACACCCATTCGCTACGGTATTGCCAATGTATAAGAATGAGTTTGGCAGTTTTGAGAAGCCTAAGATGACTGACACCTTCCCTTTTGCTGTCATTCGTATGCACTTGGAGGGCAATGGGCAAGCCGTGAAAGCAGCTAAAGAGCTATTTACTTTGGACATGGGTCAGATGACGGGTGTAGAGTCGAAATGTACTACGTATTCCAATCAGATATTGTTTCTTGTACCTGCCCGACGTCCGTATATCTATATTGACTGTGGCGATGGTTGCGATCAGGTATTGCTGAGCAATATGCAGCAATTGAAGTCGAATCGCGTATATGATTGTACGGTTCAGTTTACGCCAGAGCAAGAATACGCTGCCCCTACGACAACACAAGCTCCTAAACGCCAGTTCTTTAAGTTCCGTGTCACACCTGCGGATGCAATAGTGGAAGTGGATGTGAATGGTCAAAAAGATATATGGCACGTTAGCGATGGTGTAGCAAGTAAACCGCTCAATTATGGCTCGTATCGTTATACGATTTCTGCCAATAGATACCATACGGAGAATGGTGAGTTTGTTGTTTCGGATACCGAAACGGAAAAAACGGTATCATTACGTCCTCAGTTCGGCTATTTGTATGTTACAAGCGATGTAGCACAAGGCGCATACGTATATGCAACGAATATGCTTACAAGTGCACGCCAATCATTGGGCGCAGTACCTGTTAATAGCAAAGATTTGGATGCTGGTACGTATTCGATTCTTATTCAGAAAGATAAGTATAAGGACTATACGGCTACTATCACTATTGATGAGGGTAAAACAACTACGTTGAATCCTATTTTAGAGGCGAACTTCGTGCAACTAACGCTAACTACCTCAGCGCAATCGGATATGTATATCGATGGTCAGAAGTTAGGAACAGGCCGTTGGACGGGAACATTGGAGTTGGGTGAACATAGCGTAGAAACGCGCCAAGCGAGCCACCAGTCGGCATACACAACACTACGTGTAACATCGCAGAGTGCAGGGCAAACCATTGCTTTGAACAATCCTATTCCTATTTATGGCTCTATGACATTGACCAGTACACCATCGGATGCAGTAGTGTATGTGGACGGAAAGAAGGTGGGCACCAGCCCAGTGATTGTGAATGAGTTACTGGTAGGTACGCATACAATCCGTTTGGAGAAAGATGGTTACGATAACCAAGAAAAGACGGTGCAGATTGCTGAAAATCAAGAGAGTATATTAGACTTTACACTAACCAAGACTGTGGCTAAAGCACCTGTTCCTTCTGCTACGTCACAGGGTAGAGCAAATGGTCACGAGTATGTGGATTTGGGATTAAGTGTGAAGTGGGCGACTTGCAATGTAGGTGCAAACAACCCCGAGGATTACGGCGATTATTTCGCTTGGGGTGAAACGACTACAAAGAGCACTTACTATTGGAGTACGTATAAATGGTGCAATGGGAATGAAAGTACATTGACCAAGTATAATACAAGTAGTAGTTATGGTACAGTGGATAACAAAACGCAATTGGAGTTGTCGGATGATGCTGCTCGCGCGAATTGGGGAGGAAGTTGGCGTATGCCTACTGATGCAGAATGGACAGAGTTGCGTAAGCAATGCACATGGAAATGGACTACCCAAAACGGTGTGAAAGGTTATAAAGTGACCTCCAAGAAGTCAGGTTACACTAACAACTCTATTTTCCTCCCCGCTGCGGGCTATCGCTACGACAGTTCGCTCTACTACGCAGGCAACTACGGCTACTACTGGTCGAGTTCGCTCGGTTCGGACTACCCAGACTACGCGTGGTACGTGGGCTTCAATTCAGGCGATGTGGGCAGGGGCAACTACCTTCGGAACTGTGGGTTAAGTGTGCGCCCTGTCTGCCCATAGTTTATTTACCCTTTATTCCAAACGGGCAAAATACAACTATCCACCGCTTATCTTCAAACTGCTCCTTTCGCGCCAAATATAATGAACAAAAAAATACCTCGCAGATTGAACAGCGAGGTATTTTTTATTAACTAAGTATCTGCGAAGCGATTAGCTAAGTTTCTCCAACGCAGTTTTCACACGGCGGAGGGTTTCCTCTTTGCCCAGCACATCGGTGATGTTCCAGATATGTGGACCGCGAGCAGCGCCTACCAAACAGATACGGAAGGCGTTCATCACGATGCCTACGCCGTACTCTTTCTCGGCAATCCAAGGCATAATCAAGTTATCCAATCCCTCGGCTGACCAATCCTCGTGTGCCTCGAGCAATGCCAACATCTCGCTGATATGCTTAGGCGAATCCTCTTTCCAACGCTTCTTAAGCGATTTTTCATCGTACTCCGTTGGAGCCACGAAGAAGAAGTTTACTTGCTCCCACAACTCACTCACAAAGTTCACACGGTCCTTTGTCAAACCAATCACTTTTGCCACCACACTCTTGTCTATAGCCAATTGCCCATCACCAATAGCCTTCTCCAAATACGGCATAAACTGCTCCGCTAACTCTTCGTTAGACTTGAGTTGCAAGTATTGGTGGTTGAACCATTTGCCTTTCTCGTAGTCGAACTTAGCGCCTGATTTGCTTACGCGCTCTAGAGAGAACTGCTCAATGAGCTCCTGCATGGTGTACATCTCTTGGTCGCCAGTAGCGTGCCAACCGAGAAGCGCAAGGAAGTTAATCACAGCCTCAGGATAGTAGCCCTCTTCGCGGTAACCAGAGGATACGGTGCCATCTTTCTGATTGTGGAACTCGAGTGGGAACACAGGGAAGCCCAAACGGTCACCATCGCGCTTGGAGAGCTTGCCGTTGCCGTCAGGCTTGAGGAGCAGTGGCAAGTGTGCAAACTCAGGCATAGTGTCTTCCCAACCGAAGGCTTTGTAGAGCAATACGTGGAGTGGGGCAGAAGGCAACCACTCTTCGCCACGAATGACGTGGCTAATCTCCATGAGGTGGTCGTCCACGATGTTGGCTAAGTGATAGGTAGGCAGATCATCGGCAGACTTGTAGAGCACTTTGTCATCGAGGATATTGGAATTAATCTTCACCTCACCACGGATCAGGTCTTGTACATAGACATCTACGTTTGGCTCCACTTTGAAGCGAACGACATATTTCTCGCCAGCAGCGATACGTGCATCTACCTCCTCTTTGCTCAAGGTGAGGGAGTTGCACATTTGCTCACGGGTGCGAGCATCGTATTGGAAATTCGCTATCTCTGCGCGCTTTGCCTCTAATTGCTCTGGCGTGTCGAATGCGATATAGGCGTTACCAGAAGCGAGGAGTTGATCCACATACTTGTGATAAATCGCACGACGCTCGCTTTGGCGGTATGGACCATGATCGCCTTTGCCGTTAGGCGCATCTTGGCAAATACCTTCGTCAATCTCAATGCCGAGCCAAGCCAATGACTCAGTGATATATTCTTCGGCTCCTGGCACGAAACGTGTGGAGTCAGTATCCTCAATACGGAGAAGCATGTCGCCACCATGTTGGCGA
This sequence comes from Paludibacteraceae bacterium, assembly GCA_045639365.1. Classification (GTDB taxonomy): domain Bacteria; phylum Bacteroidota; class Bacteroidia; order Bacteroidales; family Paludibacteraceae; genus Colicola. Next base: position 4,737 of record JAZUCY010000025.1, on the reverse strand, counting down.
GCAAAAAGGTAGTTAAACAAGGCAGTACGAACACCGCCGATGTGCAATGCTCCTGTTGGACTTGGAGCGAAACGTACACGAACTTTTGACATGTTAGTTATGAACTATGAGTTATAAGTTATGAGTTAATTGTTTGCGTTTTTTCGTTTGAAGAGTGGGAAGGTCCATCGCGACCTAGGCAGGGGCTTGGTCATGTCGTCGGAGATCCTCAGTACGAATCGTTTGTAGTACGACACGAGTAGGGTAGTGACGGGCAGAGCTATGATCATACCCACAAATCCGAGCAACGATCCCCATACCGACAGACTGAGCAGTATCCATGCTGGCCCCATGCCTGTGACATTGCCCATGATTTTTGGTACGAGCACCATGTCTTGAATACTCTGCACGATGATAAACACCGCTGCTATGCAGAGCATAACGACCCACACGGGGCGACCCGTCTCGGCAGACTGAATAAGACCTAAGATGATACAAGGTGGGATACCTAGGGCTTGCATATAAGGTACTAGATTCAGTACACCAATAAATAGTCCGATACCAATACCCATTGGCAGGCCAATAATCTGAAAACCAATAGCAAATAAGATGCCTACGATTCCTGCTACAAGGGCTTGACCACGGAAGTAGGCGTTCATGTTGCGGTCCAGATCTTCCATCAGCATCACGATACTCTCGCGGAAACGTTGGGGGATATATTTGTGCCAATTGGTGGTGATTTTCTCATAATCAATGAGCAGGAAGATGATATACAGTATGCAGACAAAGGCTACCGCTAGACCCATCAAGGCATTCACACCGCTGCTAATCCAATCGCCCAAGATAGGCAGCGCTTTCTTAATGCTCTGTTGCAGCTCTTGCGACTCAATGAGGGTCTTGACATCAATGCTTTGGATAATCTCCTCTATGCGCTCATTGACACGTGGCGAGAAATACGCTTCGCCGTCCCATTGGCTGACGTATGTCTTCACGCTCTGCGAGAGCGATGTGGCTTGGCGACTGATAGCGGGCACTACGGCTGCTACCGCACCCGTGAGTACGCCTATCACCAGCAGAATGCTCACGATTACCGATAGTACGCGGCTTTTGAGGCGACACTTATGTTGAAAGAAATTCACGATAGGAGCCAACATGTATGCCACTACAAAACTGATGAGGAATGGCAACAGCACGCCGCTCAGACGACGCACCAATAAGTATAGCGCAACCAAGACAGCTATGGTAATCACGCTGCGGATAATGGTATCTCTACTGAAAACAGAGCTACTGCTATGGGCTGAATCTTTTGACATAATGTGTATTTTTCTTGCAAAAGCCAAATTTGGTGCAAAGTTACGAAAAAAAAATCATATTTGAAAATAAAATAAAATTTTATTACTATTTTTTATATTTCATTTGCCTATATGGGAAATAAGTTGTATCTTTGCACGATATTTGTAAGAGAATCCTTAAAACTATACGATAATATGGCTAAAAAAGAAATTCAATTCTCCCTTGTCTATCGCGACATGTGGCAGAGTAGTGGTAAGTATGTGCCACGCAAAGATCAGTTGGCAAAGATAGCTCCTGTGATTATTGACATGGGCTGTTTTGATCGTGTAGAAACGAATGGTGGTGCTAGTGAACAAGTGAATCTTCTCTATGGAGAGAACCCCAATATAGCAGTACGAACATTTACGAAACCATTTAATGAAGTGGGTATTAAGACTCACATGTTGGACCGTGGTTTGAACGCATTGCGCATGAACCCTGTGCCTGCGGATGTGCGTAAGTTGATGTATAAGGTGAAGCATGCGCAAGGTGTGGATATCACCCGTATCTTCTGCGGCTTGAATGACCCTCGCAATATCATTCCTTCGATTAAATGGGCAAAAGAGGCTGGCATGACCGCACAAGCGACAATGTGTATCACCTATTCAAATGTGCACAATGCGGAGTACTATATCAACTTGGCTGAGCACTTGATTGAGAATGGTGCTCAAGAAATCTGCTTGAAAGATATGGCAGGTATTGGTCGTCCAGCCATGTTGGGAACAATTGTAGCAGCTATCAAAGAGAAACATCCTGATATTATTATTCAGTACCACGGACATAGTGGTCCTGGTTTCTCTGTGGCAAGTATGCTGGAGGTGGCAAAGGCAGGTGGTGATGTGCTGGACGTGGCTATGGAGCCATTGAGTTGGGGTATGGTGCACCCAGACGTGATTACCATCCAATCGATGCTGAAAGATGCGGGCTTCTTGGTGAAAGATATTAATATGAAGGCGTATATGGAAGCACGCAGTTTGACACAAGAGTTTATCGATGATTTCTTGGGTTATTGGATTGATCCTCGCAACTCGAAGATGACATCGTTGCTCGTGGGTTGCGGATTGCCTGGCGGCATGATGGGTAGTCTGATGGCTGATTTGAAGGGTATGCATGCGGCTATCAACGCTAACCTTGTGAAACGCGGACAAGCAGCATTGAGCGAAGATGAATTGCTGGTAGAACTGTTTGACGAAGTACAACGTATATGGCCAATGTTGGGTACACCATGTTTGGTGACCCCATTCTCACAATATGTGAAGAATGCTGCGCTGATGAATCTCTATAGTAAGTCTATGGGCGAGAAACCATTCACACGCATGGATCCAGCCATGTGGGGTATGATATTGGGTAAGTCTGGTAAGTTGCCAGGCGAATTGGCACCAGAGATTGTAGAGCTGGCAAAAGAGAAGAATATGGAGTTCTATACCGACGACCCACAAGCGTTGTATCCTGATGTGTTGCCTCAATTCATCGCAGAAATGGAGGAGAAAGGTTGGGATCGTGGTCAAGACGATGAGGAACTTTTTGAGTTTGCTATGCACGAGAAGCAATACCGCGAGTATAAGTCAGGTCAAGCTAAAGAGCAATTTAATAAGGACTTGCTGGAGCGTATGGAGAAAGCCGCTGCGAGTGGTCAGGCTGTGAAGGTATTGACTGCAGCAGACAAACGTGCTATCCTTCACCCTAATGCTGAGCCTGTGGAGGCAACGTTGTCGGGTAAGGTGATGTGGGAACTCGATTATAATGAGGATAGCAAAGCACCTGCTTTTGGTACATTCTTTAAGCAAGGTGATGTGGTTTGCTACTTGCAAACACCTCATGGAATCGAACCAATTCGTGCGTTTGATCATTGCCGTATCGTATCTATTGAGAAAGAGCAAGGGGCTACTGCTGTGAAGGGCGATGCGCTTTGCTGGGTAGAGAAAGCAGACTTGGTAGAAGAGGTGGTAGAGGGTGTCAAAGACGCAGCCAAGAAAGTGAAAGACGCTATCAAGGAGGCAGTTAAGAAGGTAGATAATGAGATTATCGAAGGCACTAAAAGCAATTGGAAAATGACGAAAAACCATAAATGACATGAAAAAATACAATTTCAATGCAGGACCAAGTATCCTGCCACAAGAAGTGATTAAGCAGACAGCTGAGGCTGTGATCGATTTTCAAGGCGAGGGGCTGAGTATCCTTGAGATTTCTCACCGAGCTAAGTATTTTCAACCTGTAGTGGATGAGGCAGAAGCATTGATGAAGGAGTTGCTGAATATCCCAGATGGCTACCGCGTCATTTTTGTAGGTGGTGGTGCAAGTTTGCAATTCTGCATGGTGCCATTTAACTGCCTTGAGAAGAAAGCGGCTTATTTGAATACGGGCGTTTGGTCGAAGAAAGCCATCAAAGAGGCAAAAGCTTTCGGAGAAGTAGTGGAGGTGGCTACCTCGGCTGCGGATAACTTCAACAATATACCTATGGAGTTTGAAGTACCACAAGATGCTGATTATCTGCATATCACCACCAACAATACTATCTATGGTACAGAGATAAGTGATGAGAAACTTCAAGCTATCTACGAGAAAAAAGGCAATGTGCCATTGATAGCGGATATGTCGTCGGATATTCTCTCTCGCCCAATAGATGTGAGCAAATATGATATTATCTATGGTGGTGCACAAAAGAACTTGGCACCAGCGGGTGTGACTTTCGTGATTGTGAAAGAGGAGTTCCTCGGTAAGGTGAGCCGCCATATTCCAACGATGTTGGATTATCGTACCCACGTGGAGAATGGCAGTATGTTCAATACTCCTCCAGTATTGCCTATCTATACGGCGATGTTGACCTTGCGCTGGTTGAAAGCTAATGGCGGTTTGGAGGCAGCTTTGGAACGCAATGTGGCAAAGGCAGAATTGCTATACAAGGCTATTGATGAGAGTAAGATTTTTGAGGGAACAGCTAAGAAAGAGGATCGCTCGTTGATGAATATCTGCTTTGTGTTGAAGCCAGAGTATGCGCATTTGCAAGACGACTTCTTTAAGTTTGCTACAGCTAAAGGTATGGTAGGTATCAAAGGTCACCGCTTGGTGGGTGGTTTCCGTGCAAGTACCTACAATGCAATGACTTTGGAGGGTGTGCAAGCGTTGGTGGATTGCATGAAAGAGTACGAGCAATCGATTTAACGTCTGAATAGTAGCGCCTTCGGCGCGTGTTGTGGGAAATCGCGAATAGTTGCTATTCGCGATTTTTTTTTATGGGTGGTGGAGTGGTTCTAGTGGGACTAGTGGTACTAGTGGTTCTAGTGGGACTAGGAGGGAGGGGGATTCCTACGGTATTCATATACAAATATACCGTTTATCCACTATATATGTACTGGTTATCTACTATATATGTACCATTTATCTACTATATATGTACCGTTTATCTACCGTATATCTACCGTATAT
>JAZUCY010000024.1:0-24535 GCA_045639365.1 Paludibacteraceae bacterium | reverse complement strand
CAATCGGTTATTAGATTAAGGTAAAACAGTGGTCAGTCTGCCGGAAAACTACACGACAGTAACGAGGTGGTAACGGGGTGGTAACGGTTACGATGGCTGGAGAGGTAAAGGAAACGTAGAAAAAGGCATAGAAAATCGATAAAAAAGAGTGTGTCTGCATTTTGACACACTCTCTTTTGGGGACACTTCACGAAGTGTAAAGTGTAAGGTGTAAAGGGATTACTCCTCGTAATCTACTGCGCTGCGAGCAGACTTACACTTGCCGATATATTGCGCTACTTTCACATGCTCAGGGTGCGTAGCATAGGTGTCCAAATCTTCCCATGTGCGGAAAGTGCACGTCAAACAAATATCATGATCGGTGTTCTTCGCATTAGGGATATTGATTCCCACAGTCTCATCAACCAATACATCAATCTTGTCGCGCAATGCGAGCAAACCATCACGAATAATTTGGGCATTCTCTAATTTGCTTTTGCCCTCTGCTTCGTCTAATAGACGGAAAAATACAATGTGCTTTACCATATCTTTGTGAGTTTAGACCGCTGCGCTGTTAGACCGTTTTACTGATGGACCGGCTTCGCCTGTTAGAAGTTAGACTCTCAGAATCTAACAGCGCCTTAGGTGCATTCTAACAACGAAGTGGTCTAGTATCTAACAGCCGCTAAGCGGCGTTCTTATTTTACCAAATAGAAACGCGTTTCTCAGGCGCGAGATACATTGGTGACTCTGGGGTTACGCCAAAAGCCTCATACCAAGCACCGATGTGTGGCAAAGCACCATTTACACGCCACATGCCGAGTGAGTGAGGATCTGACTTGGTGCGTTGCAATACCTCCTCTGGACGGATATTGCCTGCCCATACGTTTGCATACGCCAAGAAGAAACGTTGCTCAGGTGTAAAACCGTCCTTCTCGCCAATAGCCAATTGTCCATTATCAATAGCCGCCTTTTGAGCGTTCTGGAATGCTTGATAAGCTACTTGCAAACCACCATGGTCAGCGATATTCTCGCCCAAAGTGAACTTGCCATTAGCATACACGCCTGGAGCTACCTCAATAGCATTAAAATACTCTTCCATCACCTTTGTGCGCTCCTCAAAGCGTGCGCGGTCTTCCTCTGTCCACCAATTGATGAGGTTACCATCTTTATCAAACTGACTACCTTGGTCATCAAAACCGTGGGTCATCTCATGGCCAATCACTACGCCAATAGCACCATAGTTGAAGGCATCGTCCGCGTTCATATCAAAGAATGGATATTGCAAGATACCAGCTGGGAAACAAATCTCGTTAGTAGCAGGGTTATAATACGCGTTCACCGTTTGTGGAGTCATAAACCATTTATCCTTATCTACTGGCTTGCCTAAGAATGACAATGAATAATCTTGCTCAAACTTAGCAGCACGCTGTATATTAGCATAATAGGTGAGTTGAGGGTCAATCTCCAATGCGGTATAATCGCGCCATTTGTCAGGATAACCAATCTTCACAGTGAAAGTGCTAAGTTTCTCCATCGCCTTGGCTTTGGTCTCGTCGGACATCCATTCTAAGGCTTGGATACGCTCGCCAAGTGCTGTTTGCAGATTCTTCACCAAATCCAACATACGCTCTTTGTTCTCCTCTGGGAAATACTTCTCTACATACATCACTCCCACAGCTTCACCCAAAGTGCCATTCACCATCGCTACTGCGCGCTTCCAAAGTGGAGTAGGCTCTTGGCGACCACTCAGTGTACGACCGTAGAACTCAAAGTTCTGCATAAAAATCTCCTCTGTTAGGAAGTCTGCACTACCATCAATCACCTGCCAGATGAACAGGGTCTTCATGTCTTCAAGCGACTCCTCTGCAAGCATCTTACCTGCTTCTTGCAAGTGGCGCACTTGACCCACACTGAGGCTATCAGGAGCGATATTGAGACCTGCGAAGTATGTAGCCCAATCTACCTGAGGCACAAGCGTTTGCAACTCCTGAACCGACATCTTATTATAGTTAGCTATTGGGTCGCGAAGCTCTACATTGCTTAGTGCGGCGTTCGCCAAACGAGTCTCCAAACGAAGTACAGTTTGCGCTTTCTCGGCAGCGTTCTCTTGTCCAAACAAGGTGAACATCTTTTCGATATGCTTCAAGTACTCAGCACGGATATGCTGTGTGTGCTCATCGTTATCCACATAGTAATCTTTTTGACTGAGCGCAAAACCTGCTTGATACTCATTGAGGATATTCATCGATGAGTTCATGGCATCGGCATCTACATACATAGCCCACAGACCGAAGTCCATCGCCTTGCCCAATACCTCAGACCATTGTGCCTTATCGGTCACGTTCTCAATCTCTTGCAGCACAGGTAATACAGGCGCGATGCCCTCTTGATTGCGGCGCAAAGTGTCCATAGAGAGATTGTAGATATCGCCAATCTTTTGTGGGATACTACCCATCTTGTGTTGTTTAGCAGCAATGTCAGCAATCAGACCATTGACTTGTTCCAAGTTACTGAGCCCGAGTTTGTCAAACGAACCAAAACGGCTGTACTCGTCAGGAATAGGGTTGTTCTTCATCCAACCGCCACAAGCGTATTGGTAAAAATCATTCTGTGCCACAGCGGTTGTGTCGAGGTTATCGAGATAGATACCTGTGGTTTGCGTTTTGGTACATGCTGTCAGTGCCATAAAGGAAAGAAAAAATACGATTGTTTTGTTCATACTATTTATTATTTTAGACTGTCTATATTAATCAGTTTATTGACTATGGCGTAGATAGTCAAACCTGCCGTAGAGTGTATGTTCAGTTTGCGAGTGATGTTTTTGCGGTGGGTCATCACGGTGTGTATGGAGATAAAGAGTTTATCCGCAATCTCCTTATTGCTCAGACCATTAACAACTTGAATGAGCACGTCGCGTTCGCGTTCGCTGAGTGCATCGGTGTCTTGTGTGCTTGACTGAGAAGGTTGCTCCACAGGTACTTGACTGAGCGCAGGACGCAATATCTCGTCCTCAATGGCGCAGTGGTCGGCAAAGTCCTGCTCTGTGTGCCAAAGGTCGCTCATGACATGGATAAGGAGGTAGGTTGCGTCCTTCTGCGAAACGTTGTTGGAGGGATAATACTTGATGATGAGGTTCTTGATCTCGGTGAGTTTGTCGGTTATGCGTTGGTCGTCGAGGACGTGCTCCTCTATCAATCCCTCGTTCTCGTGCTCAATATGTGTGCGAATCTCCTCCACGAACTCATCATAGCAGCGTAGAATCAACATCGGAATCTTGGAGGAAGGATCAGCAGGAATAATGGCTTCAATGATAGCTCTACGCAGGTATGGCAGACGGAAATCCAAGAAATAGGAGTGGGCGTTGCGTAGATATTGTTGCAGCGTAGGCAAATCTACCTCAGTGGGCAGAGCCTTGTGCTTGAAGACTTTATAGTTGATGATAGCGAGAAAAGTAGGCGTATGTACTCCGTGAATGGCGCATGCTTCGGCGATTGTTCGCTCGCCTACGCCCATTCCAATACCAAATCGGCTGATGATATGTATCGCATCTTCTTCGTGCGACATCAAATCGCATATTTTATCGTTGGCTTTGTACATAGCGAAAGAGTGTTTTAGAAAAACGCTGCAAAGTTACTAAAAAATATTTACATACACAATACCATACAACAAAATACCTGTTTTTAGGGGGTGTACTTTTCGATGACTGACTTCGCGGCACAAGTCGTATCCCCAATAGTAGGGAATTTGGCTTAAATAGTTGTGTATATCAATAGAATACACTACCTTTGCAGTCGATTTTTAAGGTATAGCAAGATTTTATAAGTTATGAACAAAAACATTTTTCTTATCTTTATGCTGCTCGTTGGCAGTTTGTTTGGTAGCCAATTGATGTGGGCACAACACCACAACCATCAAATGACAGATGCGCATATTGCAGGACACGTACTAGATGCTCATACAGGCGAGCATCTTTCTTTTGTTAATGTGCAAGTAGAGGGTACTGCTCTTGGTTGTTTGACCGATGAATCGGGACACTTTTACTTGAAAAACCTACCTGAAGGCGAACTGACAATCGTCTTTTCGATGATAGGTTACGAAACGGAGAAACGCAGCATTACCCTCTCGCGAGACACGCTTGTGGAGATGAATGTGAGCATAGCAGAAATGTCGTTTTTGATAGATAACGTAGTGGTGACTGCCAATAAATACGAGACCAAGCAGAAAGAGGTAGCAACTATTGTCAATGTGGTGACACCCATCACCATAGAGTCCACGACCAGCTCTACCATGGCGGATGTGCTGAATTTCCAGACGGGACTGCGTGTGGAGGAGACTTGCTCCAACTGCGGTGTGCCACAAATTCGCATCAACGGTTTGGAAGGGCAATACACGCAAATACTGATGGACTCACGTCCTATCTTCTCGTCTCTGGCGTCGGTCTATGGTCTGGAGCAATTGCCTGCGGGTATGGTGGATCGTATAGAGGTGATTCGTGGTGGAGGTAGTGCGCTGTATGGGGCCAATGCTATTGCGGGAGTGGTGAATATCATCACCAAAGAGCCAAATCGCAATTCACTCAGCATTAGTAATACCAGTGCTTTTACACAAAAGGGAACTTACGATATCAATATCAATATGAATGCCAGCGTGGTAGCTGAGAACCAAAAAGCAGGTATTTTCCTCTTTGGCGTTCAACGCAATCGCGAGCAATATGATCGCGATGATGATGGCTACTCAGACATACCTCATCTCAATTCAACCACAGTAGGCTTTCGCTCGTATTTCAAGACTTCGGACTACTCTAAGATAACGGCAGAGTATCACCATACCAGCGAGTTTCGTCGTGGCGGATATGGAATCGATAGCCTTCAACCTCATGAGTCGCCCCTATGTGAGCAGCTGAAACACAATATTGATGCTGCTACTGCTAAATGGGATATGTACACTGCTGATAACAAGCATTTTGTGAGTGCATATACCAGTTTCCAACATATTGCTCGCGATAGCTATTTCGGCACGAACTACAATCCTAACGCCTACGGAAAATCCACTGATATTGTGTCGGTAACAGGTGCGCAATACCGTTTCTCTTACCCTTGCGGATTGATGAACGCGGATCTGATGGCTGGTGCAGAATACTCTTATAATCAACTCCGTGATCAGATTCTTGGCTACGACCGCAATACCTTGCAGAAAGTACACTTGGGAGGCGGATATGTGCAAAACGAGTGGAAGAACAAACAGTGGTCTATTCTAGTAGGTGGTAGATTGGAGCAACACTCGCTGTTGGACAAACCTATTTTCTCTCCTCGTGCCAATGTTCGCTACACACCTATTGACCCTATTATCTTGCGTTTGAGTTATGCCAGCGGTTATCGTGCGCCACAGATATACGAGGAAGACCTGCATGTGGGTGCCGTGGGAGGTGAGGTGTCGCTTATCTCGCTTGATAAGAACCTGCGTCCTGAATATAGTCACTCTGTGAGCGGAAGTGTAGATATGTACCAACGTTTGGGTAAATGGGATTTGAACCTGACCTTGGAGGGCTTTTTTACCCAACTTAACGATGTCTTTACACTCGTGGAAAATGGACATGATGCACATGGAAACCTTCTCCTCACACGTACCAACGCTAGCGGAGCACGTGTAGCGGGACTGAATGTAGAGGCCAAAATTGGATATGGACATATATTGACTTTCCAAGCAGGATATACTTACAATAATAGTCGATATATCGAACCGCTGCAATGGAGCGAAAATCCGAATGTTCAACCACAACGCCGTATGTTCCGCACACCAGAACATTATGGGTACTTCCTGTGCAATATCGAACCATTGAAGCATTTCCACGTTGTAACCAATGGTAAGGTGACGGGTAGTATGTTGGTACAACACTTCGCAGGCTACGTGCCAGAAGATGAAGAGGTGACCACGCCCACTTTCTTTGAATGGGATGTGAAATTCTGTTACGACATTCCGCTCTACAAACATTATACGTTAGAAGTCAACGCTGGCGTGAAGAACCTGCTTGACCACTTCCAACACGACTTAGACAAAGGTATGGATCGCGATGCAGGATTTGTATATGGACCCGCTACACCGCGCACCTTTTTTGCAGGGATAAATCTAAAGATTTAACCCAAATGGGCAAAATAAATATACCAAAATCGCGTAAGGAGTAAACTTTGCGCGATTTTATTTGCGTATATCAGAAAAAATGAGTACCTTTGCGGGCTAAATAAATTAAAACAATGCGTAATTGAATAAAGTAACGCAATGAAGACATTGAAACTTATACAATCAGACTCTTATCTCCGTCCTTACGCTAGTGCGATAGAAGGACGTTATAACTATGCTCTTGCGCAAGAGAAGAAACTGACAGGTGGTCAGAAACTCAGCGATTGGGCAAATGGCCACATGTTCTATGGCTTGCATAAAGTAGGCAAAAAATGGGTGTTGCGCGAATGGGCACCTAACGCGACTGCGATTTATTTGATAGGTGACTGCAATGGTTGGCAAAAAGATGAAGCATATCGTTTGCAACCTACCGAGAATGGCGTGTGGGAAATCACGTTAGCAGAGAAGATGCTCAAACACGAACAGTTGTACAAACTGCTTGTGGAGTGGCAAGGTGGTTGCGGCGAACGTATCCCTAGTTATGCACGTCGTGTGGTGCAAGATGAACAAACGAAACTCTTCTCTGCCCAGGTGTGGGAACCAGTGGTAAGCGATAAGGCGAAAGGCGATAAGGTGAAAAGCAAGGCGAAACGCCGCAAAGCAGGTGATCCGCTCTTTATCTACGAATGTCATATCGGTATGTCGAGCGAAGAGGAGAAAGTGAATTCGTATGATGAGTTCCGTCGTGATGTATTGCCTCGTATTGCTAAGTTGGGTTATAACTGCCTGCAGATTATGGCTATTCAGGAGCACCCTTATTATGGCAGTTTTGGATACCACGTGTCGAACTTCTTTGCTGTCTCTTCACGCCAAGGAACACCTGAGGAACTGAAACACTTGATTGCCGATGCACACGCATACGGTATGGATGTGATCATGGATATTGTCCACTCACATGCTGTGAAAAACGAGTTGGAGGGTTTGGGTATGTTTGACGGTACACCATATCAGTATTTCCACGATGGCGCTAAGCGTGAACACCCTGCATGGGATAGTTTGTGCTTCAATTACGGAAAAGATGAAGTGCTACACTTCTTGCTCTCGAACTGCAAGTATTGGATGGACGAGTATGACTTCGATGGCTTCCGCTTCGATGGTGTGACGTCTATGATGTATCAGAGCCACGGATTGGGTGAAGACTTTGTAGATTACTCTTGCTACTATAATGGCAACGAGGACGGTGATGCAATATGCTACCTCACTTTAGCAAACAAACTGATTCACGAGGTGAAGAAGAATGCCATCACGATTGCAGAAGATATGTCTGGTATGCCAGGCCTGGCTTGTCCAATCAAAGATGGCGGTATGGGCTTTGACTACCGATTGGCAATGGGTATTCCAGATTTCTGGATTAAGTATATCAAAGAGGTACGCGACGAGGATTGGAAGGCAGGTCATATCTTCTACGAGATGACTAACCGCCGCCAAGATGAGAAGACTATCTCTTATGCAGAGAGCCACGACCAAGCGCTCGTGGGTGACAAGACGATTATCTTCCGCCTCTGCGATGCAGATATGTATTGGCACTTCGAAAAAGGACATTCTACCTATATGGTGGATCGCGGTATCGCATTGCATAAGATGATTCGCCTCATCACTGCTTCTACGATCAATGGTGGTTATCTCACTTTTATGGGTAACGAGTTTGGCCACCCAGAGTGGATTGATTTCCCTCGTCAAGGTAATGGTTGGAGTCATAAGTATGCACGTCGTCAATGGAGCTTGGTAGATAGTCCACGCTATTTCTTCTCTTGTCTAAATCTCTTTGATGAGAAGATGGTACACCTCCTACGCGAACATCTGACACCTATCAAAGATAAGCAATATGGCGTGCACCTGCCATGGGAAGACAAACTCTGTGACAACGAGGGCGATCAGGTAGTAGCATACCAACGCGGTGACTTGGTGTTTGTATTCAATTGGAATGGTGTAAAATCGTTCGAGGGTTATGGTATTCCTGTACCCGAAGGCAAATACAAAGTGGTTCTGAATACCGATGCGAAGGAGTTTGCAGGATTTGGTTTGTCAGATGATACCGTAGAACATTTCACGCAACCCGATACAGGTTACTTGCCTGCCAATAAGGGTTGGCTACAACTCTATCTCCCTGCTCGTAGCGCAGTGGTGCTCCAGAGAATAGATTAAGGCCCCAGCTGCCAAAGACGACGGGCCCCCAGTCCCCGGCTCCCGGCTGCCAAAAAGAAATAAAGTATAACAACATAAAAACATTTTAAGCCATGAGATTAATTGTTCAACCAAACTATGACCTGCTTTCAGAGTGGGCAGCAAACTATGTAGCTAAACGTATTAACGAGTTCGCTCCAAAAGAGGGTACTCCTTTCGTGTTGGGTCTGCCAACTGGTTCTTCACCATTAGGTATGTACCGCAATCTTATCAAATTATATCAAGAGGGCAAAGTAAGCTTCCGCAATGTGGTTACTTTCAATATGGACGAGTATGTAGGTATTCCTGAGGATCACCCAGAGAGCTACCACACTTTCATGTGGAAAAACTTCTTCTCTCATATTGATATCCGTCCTGAGAATGTGAATATCCTTAATGGCAATGCAGAAGACTTGGCAGCTGAGTGCGCACGCTACGAGGAGAAAATCAAGAACTACGGCGGTATCATGCTCTTCCTTGGTGGTATCGGTCCTGACGGTCACATTGCTTTCAACGAGCCAGGTAGTTCACTCTCTTCTCGCACACGCAAGAAAGAACTTACTACTGACACCATTATTGCTAACTCTCGTTTCTTCGACAACGATGTAAACAAAGTGCCAAAGACTGCTCTCACCGTAGGTGTAGGTACTATCATGGATGCTAAGGAGGTATTGATCATGGTTAATGGCCACAATAAAGCACGTGCTCTCCAACACGCTGTAGAGGAACCAATCTCTCACATGTGGACTATCTCTGCACTCCAAATGCACCAACACGGTATTATCGTGGCTGATGAGGCTGCTTGTGCAGAGTTGAAGGTGGGTACTTACAACTACTTCAAAGACATTGAGAAAAACAACCTCGATCCAAAAAGCTTGCTCTAATGCTTCAAATCTATAATACGCTTTCTCGTCAAAAAGAGATATTTCGTCCAATGCACGAAGGACACGTAGGCATGTATGTCTGCGGTCCTACCGTGTATGGCGATGCGCACTTGGGACATGCTCGTCCTGCTATCACTTTTGACCTTCTATATCGTTATCTCCTCCATTTGGGTTATAAGGTGCGCTATGTGCGTAACATCACCGACGTAGGTCACTTGGAGCACGATGCTGATGAGGGTGAGGATAAGATAGCTAAAAAAGCACGCTTGGAGCAGCTTGAGCCAATGGAGGTGGTGCAATACTTCACCAACCGCTACCATCGCGATATGGAACTGCTGAATGTGCTTCCACCTTCTATCGAACCACATGCCAGCGGACATATCATTGAGCAGATTGCTTTTGTGCAGAAGATTATGGACAAGGGCTACGCTTACGTGAGCAACGGTAGCGTATATATGGACGTGGAGAAATACGCCAAGGATTATCCATACGGCAAACTCTCTGGTCGTAACCTCGAAGATATCGTCACCGAGACCCGCGAACTCGATGGTCAGCAAGAGAAGAAGCACAGCTTTGACTTTGCGTTGTGGAAGAAGGCATCTCCAGAACATATCATGCATTGGCCAAGTCCTTGGAGCGAAGGTTTCCCTGGTTGGCACATGGAGTGCTCTGCTATGGGGACCAAGTATCTAGGTGAGCAATTTGATATCCACGGCGGTGGTATGGACTTGATGTTCCCACACCATGAGGCAGAGATTGCGCAGAGTTGCGCAGCCCTCGGACACGAGAGTGTACACTATTGGATGCACAACAATATGATTACCATCGCAGGCAAAAAGATGGGTAAGAGCTACAATAACTTCATCACTTTGGAGCAATTCTTTGCAGGTAAGCATGAGTTGTTGGAGCAACCATTCTCGCCAATGACGATTCGCTTCTTCATTTTGCAGGCGCACTATCGTTCTACGGTGGACTTCTCTAATGACGCTCTTGTGGCAGCAGAGAAAGGTCTTGCTCGCTTGACCGAGGCTTACCAACGCTTGATGAAAATCCAGCCAATATCCAATAGCCAATTGCCAAGCGTAGAGATTGGCAACCTCCGTGAGCGTTGCCAAGAGGCAATGGATGATGATCTCAACTCACCAATCGTTATTTCTCACCTATTTGATTCCGCGCGCGCGATAAATACCGTGTTCGATGGCAAGGGTACAATCTCCGAGTCAGATCTCAACGAGTTGCGCGCAGTTTGGAAGACCTACGCAATAGATATTCTTGGTCTGCAATTAGATGGTGCACAAGATGCAGGTGTAGGTTTGGACGCATATAAGGGAGCAGTGGATATGTTACTGAATATGCGTTTAGAGGCTAAGCGCAACAAGGATTGGGGAACAAGCGATAAGATTCGCAACGAACTGACTGCGCTTGGTTTCACCATTAAGGACACCAAGGACGGTTTCGAGTGGAGTTTATAATGTAGATTACCTATCAGTTACCTGACAATTACGGCAACGACACGGCAACGACACGGCAACGAGATAAGACTTTGCGAAAGAGAAACCGACTGTCTATCGAATGAAATATCATTTGCACAATACAATAAGATTAGTCCTGCTGTTGGCAGGACTAATCTTTGCTTTCTCCGCTTGCGGAACAAAATCGGATTCTGGACACCAGACGCCGGACACACCAATTGAAGACACCATGGTGTCTTACCCGGGTCGCACGTTTAGTTATAAGGATAAGTTTCGTGACTTGCAATCCAAGCAGGAACAGGCTGCGCGTGCCATTGGACTATCTACTCCGCCACAAAATCGCCAACAGGCGGCTAAGATGCGCAGCCAATTGGCGTTGATCAAGACCAATGAAAATTATATTGTAGATTCACTGACTCACTCTATTCCGTATTTGGTGCCTGCTGCGGCTGCGGAGTTGGAGCGTATAGGTGAAGGGTTTGCTGATATTTTACAGCGTAATGGATTACCTCATTATCGCTTTTATGTCACTAGTGTATTGCGCACGAAAGACGATGTGAAACTCCTGCAGAAGAGTGGTAATATCAATGCAACTGACCGTTCGTGCCACTGCTATGGCACCACGTTTGACTTAGCCTATTATCGTTTTGATAAGGTAACGCGCACGCGTGAGTATATGCACCAAGACAATCTCAAATTGGTATTAGGTCAAGTCCTGCTCAATGAGCAACGTGCAGGTCGTATCTACGTGAAGTACGAGCACAAACAAGCCTGCTTCCATATCACCGTAAGGGAATAAATTACAGATTCTTGCGTATCTCTACTAATTCGGCGCGGACACGTTGCAGAATATCTGCGGCGCGTTGGCGGAAATCTGCTTGGCGTTTGCCTTGTTTGAGTTCTTGGCGGATCGCCTCAATACGCGTGATGTGCATCTCATTGCGCAGGTACTTGATTTGTTTGATAAGATCAATATCCGCCATCGTATAATAGCGATTGCCATGACCATCTTTGCGAGGGTCAAGTTGGGTAAAATGACGTTCCCAATAGCGCAACGTGCTAGCAGGAAGTCCTGTCATCTCTTGGGCTTCGGTCATCGAATAATATATTTTCCCCTCTTCTGCCATTTTTCTCTAAATACTAACCTCTAAACACCAAACACTACACGTTAGGAATCTTTAATGTCTTACCAGCGCGAATCATGTCGGATGTCAAGCCATTGAAGGATTTGAGGCGTTTGACACTAATACGGAACTTGGCAGCAATGCCGCCCAAGGTATCTCCTTCTTTGATCTTATAATAGGTGACACCATTCACCGAATAACCGCCGTTGAGTCCTGTGCGTTGCATGAGGTCAATCTCGGCACGGCGATTATGAATCAACTCTTTGGCTTGATATGCTAAAATTGTGTCTTGCTGATCAATATATGCACCTGAAATAGCAATAGGCAGGCACAGAGCATAGTCTTTCCCGCCTGGGATAATGTCGCGAGCATATTGCGGATTCAAACGGCGCAACTCTTCAAGCGTAATATTCAAATTAGCGGCAATCTGCTTGAGGTGTTGGCGTTCGGAAGTAACAATCGTGTCGGTAACAGGATAGAAATTATCCATTGAAGGACAAATACCATGTACGTCAGCATAATTCATCGCGTAGCTTGCTGCAATGAAGATAGGCAAATAACCACGTGTCTCTTTTGGAAGGAAAGGGTAGATACTCCAAAAATCGCGTTTGCCACCTGCACGATGAATAGCTTTGTTTACATTACCAGGACCGCAGTTGTAAGCAGCAATTACCAAGTTCCAATCGCCAAAAATGGTATATAATGCCTTCAAGAATTGGCATGCCGCTTCGGTAGAACGGATAGGGTCCATACGTTCGTCAATGAGCGAGTTGATTTCCAGACCGTACTTCTTGCCTGTAGCAGGCATGAATTGCCAAAGACCAACAGCACCGACATACGAACGAGCCTGCGGATTGAGTGCAGACTCAATCACGGGCAAATAACAGAGTTCAAATGGTAACTCATGCTTGCCTAAGATATCTTCGAAAATGGGGAAATAATATTCTGCTTTGCGTTGTAAGCTAGCCAGTTGGCGAGGACTATGTTTGACATATCGCAAGATATATCGGCGTACCACTTCGTTGTAGGGAACTTCTATCACAAAAGGTAGGGCCTGCAATCGCGCCTTGTAGATAGAATCGGGTAGTTCGGTAATAAGGGTATCCGATGTACATTCGGTAGTATCTAACCATGCTAATGCTTCATCGAAAAAGATAGGTAGTTCGAGGCTATCAGGCAATGAGGTACTTAAGCTATCGGTCGCATGAATGCGACAAGGAGATAAGGCGAGAGCGCAAAATAGAAGTATAATGGATAATGGTTTCATGCGTAATTCAAAATTCTTCATTTAAAATTGTATAGCGAGTTTGATTTCGGCAGTGCGTTGATGCTGCATGTCATAATAGATTTGTGGACTAACATTCAGCGAAAGATCATTGGAAATGTCGAAGTCGAAGAGTTGGGCATCTACGTATGCATCAATAAGCGATAAGGCATATACTACCACAGACACAAGAATCGCCATATCGCGATTACGTAGCGAGGAATTCTGCCACTCTTTCAAACGATTCATATAGGTGTTCGCGCCACCCATGCTACTGATGGTGTATCCCTCAGGCAATATGGCGTTGTATGATTTATCGGGGCTATTGCTGATTGTTCCATTTTGTATATCATAGTAGATGTCGCGATAGGCATCTTTGTAGCCAATATATTGGTTGTTGGTCCATGTGATAGCGTAGATACAACCCATAAATCCACCATATACGATAGGCAGTTTCCAATAGCTGCGATTGTATATTTGTCCAGCACCGGGTAAGACCGCCCCTAACCATACGGCACGCATAGGGTCGGGTTTCCAGAATAGTCGGTCAATCTCCTTTTGCGTGAGCGGAATGGAATCGGACGAAAAGATAGTATCTTTATCCATCTGCGCAAATGTAGGCAAGGAGCAGCAAAGTAGCAATATGTAGATGACTAATCGTTTCAATGTATATGGTTGAGGATAAAGTTTAGTTCCTCTTCGTTGCGGAAAGAGATTGTGATTTTTTGTCCTACAATTTTGGCATTACCGCCTAGTTTCTCTTGCAAGATAGCTTCTTGTGCTGTATAGGAAGGAATGCTTTTCTTTTCTTTTTTGGTGTGTTTGGTATCGCTAACCAATTCTTCTACTTTGCGCACGGACAATCCATTTTGCAGGATACGCTTGTAGATACTGAGTTGTTGCTCAGGCGATGGCGAACCAAGGATAGCACGAGCGTGACCCATGTCAATTTTCTTCTCTTTGATACCGAGTTGTATCTCAGCAGGCAGTTTGAGTAGGCGCAGGTAGTTGGCTACTGTGGCGCGCTTCTTACCTACACGCTCTGACATACGCTCTTGCGTGAGGTTATATTCGTCCATTAAGCGTTGATATGCCAATGCAATCTCAATGGCATCGAGGTCTTCGCGTTGGATATTCTCGATGAGTGCCCATTCCATCACTTGCTCATCTTTTGCTGTGCGGATATATGCAGGGATACTATCTAGCCCTGCCATTTTGGAAGCACGGAATCGGCGCTCACCAGCGATAATCATATAGCGTTGGTTGGTATCTTTGCGCAAGGTGATAGGTGAGATGACACCGTGATCCTTGATGGATTGTGCCAATTCTTGAAGAGCTTCCTCATCGAATGTGCGGCGAGGTTGGTCTGGGTTGGGGTATATCTTATCCAAGGCAATCTCGCTGATGGAAGATGACCCTGCGGTAGAGATATGTGTGGTATCAATAAGTGCGTCTAATCCGCGTCCAAGTCCTAATGTCTTTTTCATGCGTTGCTCCTCCTAATAAGTTCTTTTGCTAAGTTGATATAGTTTTTGGCACCTTTGCTATTGCGGTCGTATTCTAGTACAGACATACCGTGGCTTGGTGCTTCGCTCAAACGAACGTTACGGGCAATGACGGTATTGAATACCAAGTCACCAAAGTGGCGGCGTACTTCATCGTGTACTTGCATAGATAGGCGAAGACGACCATCGTACATGGTGAGTAAGAAGCCCTCGATACGCAAAGCGGGGTTGAGGTTGGATTTGATAATCTTGATGGTATTCAGCAGTTTGGCAATACCTTCCAATGCAAAGAATTCGCATTGCACAGGTATAATCACGCTATCGCTGGCGGTGAGTGCGTTGATGGTAATCAAACCCAAAGAAGGTGAGCAGTCAATGAGGATATAGTCGTACAAGGGACGAAGAGGAGCTAATACCTTTTTGAGTAGATTCTCTCTGTCATCAATGTTCAGCATTTCAATCTCTGCACCAACCAAGTCAATATGTGATGGGATAAGGTCCAAATTGGATACTGAGGTATGAGCGATAGCGCTCTGAGGATCAATACCTACTACCAAACACTCGTAGATCGTATTTTCCAATTCTTGAATATCGATACCTAATCCCGACGAAGTGTTGGCCTGTGGGTCGGCATCAATGAGCAGTACTTTCTTGCCCTCCGCTGCCAATGCAGCCGCCAAGTTAATAGAGGTCGTGGTTTTGCCGACACCACCTTTTTGATTTGCTAATGAAATGATTTTTCCCATATATAATTATAGTTTAGAGTTCTAATTTTGACAAGTTATTTTATTTTTATTTCCCATAGGTAGGCAAAGTTGAGACTCAGGTTCATTGCATTGGACTGACTAAAATAGTCCACTTTTCGGTTGTTGTATATCGTTCCCATGCTGAAATTGAATCGTGCTTCGAGTTGGAAGAGTCCGATGTGTCGCGTGCGATAGTAGCAGCCCAATCCGCCTGCTAGTCCCCAGTCGAAGGGAAGTTCGATGGGTTGATAGTGTGGCGCGGTGATATTATCTGGTAAGGGAGTTGCTATGTCTCGAATACAATATCCTATTTGTGGTCCAAGATTGAGGAATGCACGAAAACGCTCTTTGCCGAAATACAAATGCATCAGCAGTGGAATCTCTATATAGTCTAATTGGCGCGTATAGTCTATTATCGTATTGTCGTTTAGAGCAATCGTTTCATGCCATCCACGTTGCATATAGTTGATTTCGGTTTGAATAGCACATACTTTGTGTCCGGCGTATCGGAAGACAAGTCCACCATTCACAGTGAGTGGTGATTGCATAATATCCATCTTGGCGATGTTGGGCTTGAATAGCATAGTAGATGCCATCACACCTGCATGTGCACCCACATAGATTTCGGGTGTACGCAGTCGGGGTTGCGCAGCAACTATCATGCTGATTGCAAGCAATAGAAGTGTCAGCGATATGTGGCGTAGGCGAATCATTGGTGAATGATGTGTATGATATGGTTTTCAAAGCCGCCTTCTGGGGCTGTTTGTTGATAATGAATATTTGTTTGTGTACCTTCCCATACCTCGTTGCCTGTTTGATGATGCAATGTATGTAGCAAATGACTTGTCAGGTCGTAACCCAAAAGGTCATAGCGTGGATGAGTGGAACTCAGCTCATGGGCAAAATACCTATCGAACAGCGTTTGATAGGTCTCAGGGATATAGGGTTCTTGTGCAAATACAGAAACGTATAATTGCGGCAAGATAATGTTTTCAGATTGCCATGAGTAGTGTGAATAGAGTGTGATGCGGTAGTTGCCACAGAGTTTTAGTAGGTGTGGCATTACTGTTTGTAGGTTAGCATAGCGTTCGGTATTGAAGATTACGATATTTTCAACATCGCTGCGGAATTCTCCACCCACAGAATCGGTGAGCAGTGCACGTAGCGAAATGGTCGTTGTAGGTACTTGCTCGCGTTGCAATGCTGCATGCAGGGCTTTGATACCAGAAGGAATGACTTCTCCCTCTTTTGATTCTACCAATACGCAGTTGACACTACCACCCTTCTGTGCTAAGTAGCGTGCGATAGTGTCTGCTTCAATCTGCTCCGATGGATTGAACTTGAATACATTAGGGTGGGTGGCAATGCCTTCTACGCGCGAGAGGAATGGAATAAGCATGCGTACACTATCTTTGCAGAGCGAATCCATGACCATTGCTACTTGCTGTGAATAGGCAGGACCAATGACTGCGTCCATTTGTCGAATCTCAGGGTGCTGTTGCAATATCTCTTTGGTGCGATTGGCTGTTTTGCCGATGTCGTAGGTAAATACTTTGAGCATTTGTCCCTTTGCTTGTGCTTCGTAGATTGCAATCAGAGCACCTGCATAGAAATCGTAGAAACGTTCCATATTTTTCTCACGCTTGATAGCATCTGCGTGCAAAGGCAAGAGGAATGCTAATTGCGTGGCAGTACTATCTATCTTAGGCAACGCCTCTGTATGAAGCGAATCAACGAATACCACCGTATCTATATCAATGGTGTCGGGTACAATAGGCTCAGAGGAGTGAGGCTTTTTGTCGAAAGTTGCTTGTTCTACTACTTTCTGTTCTGTCGCTTTTCTGTTAATAGGCTTTTTGGTAGCAAGCTTCTTCTCTATTCGTTTGTCATCGTCGAAGAAAACCATACGACCTCTCTTCTTGTCTCTAGTTTGTTCAGAGGATTTTGCTGAGGCTTTGGGAGCATCTGTTGTAGGAGCATCTGTTGTAGGAACATCTGTTGTGGAAATAGCTAAACTTATGTTTTTGGCAGGAATTAGAATCACCTCTTCGAATCGCAATCCTTGGTGTTGTAGGTGTGGATTCGCTTTGAGGATATCTTCTTGCGTTACGCCGAAGTTCAGACTTATGCGGTATAATCCAATGCTGCGCTCCACGGTGTAGCGATAGTATATCTGTCCGTTGATAGTATCCAACGGATAATCTAGTTGTTGTCCTCTTGCAGGTGTAGCCCATGCTATGATTGCAAGGATTACGATGATATAAATACGTGCTGTTTTCATGCTTGTTTAACGTAGCGTTTTTTACGTACTATGATGACTACTATTCCGATAATTGCCAATAGGGTGAGTGGAACGATGATGCTAATAACTTGTGCTAGGACACGTTGGTCGCGTGCGCGTTGGTCGTTGAGCAGGCGCAGGGTGATTTGTTTTTGTCTGAGTGACATCCACCCTGTGTCGTCGGTGAGATAGAGCACGGCGTTCACCATGAAATCTCGGTTGCCAAATTGTGTTTGTGTGTAGCGGTCGTAGCCAAGAGGCAGGGGGTGTCCCTGCTGCCACTCGTTGCGAATGGTACTGCCTGCTGCCACCACAATCTGTTTGGTGGGTTCGCTCTGTTTGCGCAAAGGAGCATGTATGGTTAATTCCTCGGGTGGAAGCAGGTGAGCATATAGAGAGGGGAAAACGCCTTCTAAACTTGCTGCCACGGGAATAAATGCGTGTTGGAAGTCACTCTCCGATCCTTCAAACATACTCAGATCCACCTCGGCGGGTGTGCCAGTCAGTTTGCTGTTGGTAGATGTGGCGAGTAGTGTCTCTTTGCGAATGCCGTCTTCTCCACCGACAAAGTCGATGCACGAAGCCATGGTGGCACTGACTTGCATGATATTGCGTGTGATGGGCGATGCTTGTGATGTGAGCAATAGTGGTGCGTATGTCCAAGGCATAGGTTGCCAATTGGGGTTTTGTGGATCGCTACTCACGTCCACGGGCATAGGCAAGCATTGTAGGTCTTGCACTAATGCGGGATTCACTCTTATGCCATAGCGAAAGAGCATATCATTGAGTTGCAAGTCTAGCGGAATGATTGGGGTCTTACCCTGTGATGATAGGAAGTCCGATGAGAAACGCACCCCATTGACTACCCACAAGATACGTCCGCCTTGCATGAGGTATTGGTCGAGAATGTATTTGTCTTTTTCGGAGAATGGTAGTTGTGGGTCAGCGATGATGACTGCTCGATAATCGTCTAAAATGCCCGTTTCATCGCCGAGTGTGCCACGGTCAATTTGGTAGTAGCGTGATAGGGCTTGACTGAGGTCATACACTTCGGCTTCTGATAACTCGCCATGGCCTTCCAAGAATGCTATTTTCTCCACGCTTTCTCGCGTGAGTGAGTGAATGGCTTCTACGAATGCAAACTCCAAGTTCTCAATGCTATGATTGAGGTTCTCTTCGCCGCTCAGTCCACGGTTGTTGCGCAGTAGTTCTATGACGGTTGTCTTGCCTTTGTAACTGACTAAGGCGTATGGATAAATGGTGGTTTGAGCGGTCTGTCCTTTGTGCGTGCGCTCGTGAATGACGGTTGGCGGGATACCTTGTGGAATGTCCTCGGCAGATACCTGATACTCGATACCCGATACCCGATTACCGATTACCGCCCCCAGTTCCTCTACCATTTCTATTGTGGCGCGTTGTAGGCGCAGGAAACCTGCATTCAGTTCGCCATCGAGAAGGATGGTTACTTGCAATGGAGCATCTAAGGTCTGCATAAGGGCCTGTGTTGTAGGAGCAATGCTATAACGACGGTCGTTGGTCATATCCCAACGTACCACGAAGTGGTGCACTAGTATGTTGATTAATACCAGTGCCACCACTATCGCTATGCTTTTCCAAATCTTCATCTACTTCTTACCAATAACCCATTGCCAATAACCCATTGCCAATATCCAATCGCCAATAGCCCATTGCCAATCGCCTATAACCCTTTCAATACCTCTTCAAACACTTCCACAGGATATTTCTCACGCAATGTAGCTACCCATTGTTTTTCAAGATAATCTTGATAGTCGGTAGTTACTTGGCTGCGAACGTCGGTATATTCTTGTGGGGCTTTGAGGATTTTGCCTACTGCCCAAACGCAAGGAAACTCTTCGGTTGGGGTATATTCAGCCGTTTTGCTCTTGTATGCATATTTGTCCACGGCAGCATTTTTGCCTTCGGTCCACAATCCGCGTTCTACTTTCACGTATTGTACGCTGTCCACATTGATGCGTTGGTTGATATAGCTCATTATAGAGTCTTCGTTGGCGCTTTTGATGATTTGTTTAGTTGCTTTGGCTATTTTTTCATCTTTTGCATAGATCATATATCCTTTGAAACGTGGTTCGTCCCAAGTGTAATTTTTCTTGTTTGCTTTGAAGTATGCTGCTAGTCCTTCGGTATCTTTGTTGGCTTTGTCCCATACTTCGCGCAAGGATACGTCGAATAGTAGGATACCATCGTGGTATTCGCGTACTAAGTTGCGCAAGTCATCATATTTCTCCTCTAAGTGTGCATCAGCGTATGCTTTTACTTCTTCGTCGCTCATTTCTGCAGGCAGGTTGTATTCGGCGCGTGTTTTGCGAATGAAGCTCTTTTCTGCTTCTTGGTAGCGTACATCGCGTTTCACTTGCATCAGTAATTGATTGCGTACACTGTCCAGTGGTTGGATACCGCGTTTTTCATAAAGTTTGACGAAGTGCCAACCGAATCGGGTAGGGAATGGCTCGCTCATCTCGCCGGGTTGCATGTCGAAGGTGATGTTTTCAAATGGTTGTACCATCATACCTCTGCCGAACCAACCGAGGTCGCCACCGCGTACTGCAGAACCTTTGTCGTCGGAGTTTGCTGTTGCCACCTCAGCAAAGTCAGCACCTGCTAATACGACTTGATATAGACTATCAATCGTTCTTTTCGCGTTCATAGCCGTAGTTTCTGCTCCGCGAGGCATCATTTTCATAATGTGTGCAGCGTGTACTTCTTCGAAGGCGCGCTCCTCTTCTACCAAAGCGATATGGAAACCGTAAGGAGAGCGGAAAACGTCGGTTACACCACCCACAGGGGTGTTATAGACGGCCTCTTCAAATGGATATACATAGCGGAATACTTGTACCCACCCTAGTTCGCCACCATTCTCTTTGCCTGATGGGTCTTCGGTCATTTCGCGTGCTACATCGGCAAATGCTTCTGCTTCGCGAACGGTTACCCATTTGCGACCTTTCTTCACTTTCTTCTCTACGCCAGTTGTTACGCGCTCACGAGCGAGGTTGATTTTCGCCATTGCTTCTGCTTCTGCTACGGAGTCTGCGTTTGCAGGACATTGAATGGCGATATGTGCTGCGCGACGAACATTGGCTTGGCGGTTGTAACTCAATTCTACCAAGCTGTCGATGGCTTCGTCGTCTTGCATGTATTTAGGAGTAGCTTGGGCGCGATAGCCTGCTAACTCTTTTTTGAATGCCTCTGTGGTGTCCACGCCTTGTGCGATGGCTTCGGTCACTTTGAGTTTGAAGTTGATAAAGAGATCCAAATACTCTTCCATGGATTTCTTTTCGAGGCTTGTCTCTTGGTTGTTTTTCTCATAGATATACAAGAACTCTGACAACATTACAGGTTCACCGTTGATGGTCAGTAGTACTTTGTCTTCCTGTGCGGAGCCCATCATGGCACTCGCTAATAGAATGATTGATAATAATGCTTTTTTCATTGTTATGTGTTGTTTTTATTAATATTGTCGCATTTATCGCCTATTTATACAAAATAGCGCGCAAAATTACAAAAAAAATTTGATATATGCAAAAAAAGTAGTACTTTTGCAGCGATTTTATCCAAAAGAACAATAACCATGCTTACACCTTTTTTTTCTGATTTAGAGATTCAGACAGCTCAAGAGTTTATCAATCAGTCGAATAATGTAGTTATTCTTACCCATATGTCCCCTGATGGTGATGCTATGGGTTCATCGTTGGCTATGCGCCATTTCTTGGAGGCTTTGGGCAAACAAGTGTCGGTGATTGTGCCTAACTCGTTTCCCGATTTTTTGGCATGGCTGCCAAAAGCCAATGAGGATATCATCTACGAGACGCACCGCGCAGAAGCAGATGCCCTGCTTGAGCATGCCGATTTGGTCATTTGTACCGATTTTAACGACCCTAAGCGTATAGGTTCTTTAGGTGATAAGTTGTTGACGCTTACGTGTAAAAAGATGATGATTGATCACCATTTACACCCTGCTTCTTTTCCGGATTTGACGTTGTCTTATCCGGCTACGCCTTCTACTTGTGAATTGGTCTATCGTTTAATAACTAGCCTATTGCCAATAGCCAATAGCCCATCGCCCATCGCCAATAGCCCATTGCCAATAGCCAATAGCCAAGAAATAGCCACTTGCATTTATACGGGTATGATGACCGATACGGGTAATTTCTCGTACAATTCCAATTATCCTGAGATGTATCAGATTGTCGGTGAATTGGTGTCTTTGGGTGTGAATAAGGACGAGATTTACAACCGTGTGTTCAATGCCTATTCGGCAGACCGTATGCGTCTTATGGGTTATTGTTTGTATCAGAAGATGAAGATTTTCCCAGAGCATCATACGGCTCTTATTTATTTGAGTCGTAAGGAGTTGTATCGTTTTAATTTTCAGTCGGGTGATGCAGAGGGTATTGTGAATCTACCATTGCAGATTAAGGATGTTCATTATTCTTGCTTTATGCGTGAGGATAAGGTTAATCCTACAGAGGTGGCATTGGCAGGAGGAAGTAAAACGAAGATTAAGATTTCGCTCCGTAGTCAGGGTGATCGTCCTGTGAATGTGTTTGCTAAGGATGTTTTTGGTGGCGGTGGTCATGCCAACGCGTCGGGAGGCGAGTACTATGGTCCACTCCCAGAAGCGGTGCAATTGTTTATTGATAGTTATACGGAGTATTTTGCGAAAGAATAGCGATTTATTCCCAATTCATCGATATTTTTTATTATAGAACAGGGTACGCAGCATCTTCCTCACCATCTACTGTTGGGGGATTGAAGTTGCGCTGTTTGGGCATGCCAGATAAGCAATTCGTCCACCATATCCACATTCCGAATAGCATTAGGTAGAATAGATATTTGAAAATGTATGTGTGCATCAGCTCGAACAGTTCGGGGTGATGTTCTATGATTAATGTAATCAGCGCGATACGTAATATGTTGAATAGGTATATGGCTACGAAGCCGAGTGGAATGAACCATAGTTTGTTAAGCCATTTCCCGCGTGCTACAAGCATGATAATTAGCCATATAAATGACTGTTTCAATGCAGTACAACTCCATACGATACGCACACTTGACCCTGAATCGAATCGCAACACATTATTTGGTAGAAGGTGGATAGTATCGCGTACTAATTGTACGACCCAATATACGGCGTTGGCTATGTGTGTAGCCAGAAAGTCGAAAGGAGCGGTAATGTCCAATCCTAGCCAAGTGACTTGTACTCCTCCCTCGTCACCTAATACGGTGAACTTCCAGAAGAAATTCGCTGCTAACAACGCCACCACGAACAATATTATGTCCGTGTATGGACGAAGTGCATTATGGTATGTCTTTATCTGTTTCATCTCTTTGTCTTTTCCTTGCTTTTATACCTTACACTCTACACTAAATCTTTGTCTTCGCATACGGCGCGGCGTCTATTGGGCAAAAGTCGCCTTTTAGGTATTTGAAGTATCCTGCTTGTGCTACCATGGCAGCATTATCGGTGGTGTATGCAAATGGTGGGATATGCACTTTCCAATGATGTCGTTTGCCTAAGTCGATGAGTGCATCTCGTAGTCCGCTATTGGCGCTCACGCCACCTGCCACGGCAATCTCTTTGATGCCTAGATCTTTGGCAGCTTTTTTGAGTTTATTGATAAGAATATCGATGATTGTTTTTTGTAGTGAGGCGCACAGATCGGCTTTATTTTCCTCGATGAATTCGGGGTTTTCTTTGAGTTGGTCGCGCAGGAAATAGAGGAATGATGTCTTTAATCCTGAGAAGGAATAGTTGTATTCGGGTATATGTGGTTTGGCGAATTGAAATGCCTCGGCGTTGCCTTCTTTGGCAAGTCGGTCTATCCATGGTCCACCGGGATAGGGTAGTCCCATTATTTTTGCGCATTTGTCGAATGCTTCTCCTGCGGCATCATCGATTGTCTGTCCGATGATTTCCATGGTGTATGGGTCTTTTACTAGTACGATTTGGCTGTTGCCACCGCTGACCAACAAACACAGAAAAGGGAAGCCTGGTCCCAGGTTCCCGGTGTCCGTGCCTTTCGCCTCTAACCTTTCGCCTTTTTCCTCGATGAAATGCGCCAATATATGTGCTTGTAGGTGGTTAACTTCTACGAGTGGGATATTTTGTGCGAGTGCCAGTCCTTTGGCGAAGCTTGTTCCGACGAGTAGGCTTCCGAGTAGTCCTGGTCCTCTTGTGAAGGCGATGGCGCTCAGTTGGTTAGGTTCCACGCCAGCGCGTTTGAGTGCGGCATCTACTACGGGTACGATATTCAGTTGGTGTGCGCGACTTGCCAGTTCGGGTACTACGCCTCCAAACTCTTCGTGTACTCCTTGTGATGCGGTGACGTTGCTTAGCAGTATGCCTTCGCGAATGACAGCAGCTGATGTGTCATCGCAACTTGATTCGATAGCAAGAATAACGGTTTCTTTCATAAACGCTTTTTTGAATTCGCCTGCAAAGGTACTACAAAAAATGCACATACGCAAATAAAGCGAGCGATATTTTGAAAATATCGCGAGCGCCCTTGTGTATGGTCTGCATTTCGCGAACGTACTTTCGAGGTGAGCGAGTGAGCAGAGCGAGTGAGGTCGGTGCCCTTCGAAGGTGCTACCTCTTTTTCCTCGAAGCTACAAGGAATGGTATAAAAGTGTAAGGTGTAAAGTGTAAAGGCAAGGATTATTGGTGTAGAGTGTAAAGGCGAGGAGGTATATATTTCCCCACGAATCTCACGGATTATCATGGATTTTGTGGCTCTCCAAAAATTGTAGTATATTATCACTACTGTCCACTAAAAAAAACGAGAGAACATACATATAACAAAAATTATAGGATTTATCGTTCGAGCGAAAGCGAGATAAGACGATTAAGCCAAAAATTCACAAAAATTACCTTATTCACTACCAAAATTGTAATAAA
>JAZUCY010000023.1:0-6009 GCA_045639365.1 Paludibacteraceae bacterium | reverse complement strand
CTTAGTTGTAGTGATCTCTTTCACCAACGCAGCAGCCTCTGCTACGGTGTAGAGCTTACCTGCTTCAATCTTCTCAGCAGCAAGCTTTTGATTCTTTGTCAATTTTGCCATAATAGTGATTGAAGTTTTAATTATTTAACGATAATACCCATACTGCGAGCGGTACCTTTAACCATGCTGATAGCGCTCTCTACGGTGAAACAGTTCAAATCGACCATCTTATCAGTTGCGATTGCCACTACTTGCTCCTCGGTGATAGTAGCTACCTTGTTACGGTTTGGTTGGTTAGAACCAGACTTAATCTTAGCAGCCTCCTTCAATTGAACAGCAACAGGTGGAGTCTTAACGATAAAATCGAATGATTTGTCAGTGTAAACAGTGATTACTACAGGCAAAATCTTACCTGCCTTCTCCTGCGTTCTGGCATTGAATTGTTTACAAAACTCCATGATGTTTACACCCTTAGAACCCAATGCAGGGCCTACTGGAGGCGATGGGTTAGCTGCGCCACCCTTAATCTGGAGCTTGATAAATCCAGCAATTTCTTTAGCCATAATTTAATTTAGTTTTACTTTGTTAATAGTTTTGTTGTTAATAAACTACCGAGTAGTCAACGGCCCGTAACAAAATGCCTCCTACTCCTTTTCTACTTGATCGAAGCCTAACTCCAACGGTGTCTGACGATCAAAAATAGTCACCACCACTTTGAGTTTGCGTTTCTCTGGCGAAACCTCATTGATAATTCCCTCGAATCCATTGAATGCGCCACTGATAACCTTCACGCGCTCTCCTTCAAAGAATGCATCCTCCAAGACTGCCTCCACTGCTGATTCATCCACATTGCCGATGATCTTATTGATTTCTGCTTGTGGCACAGGCGCGGGCTTAGTAGAAGACTTACTCTCACTCAAGAAGCCAAGCACATTAGGGATGTTACGCAAAAGAGGGTAGCACTCATCGGTCAAATTGCACTCTACGAGCACATAACCTGGCAGCAAATTGCGTTCTTTGATAACGCGTTTACCACCACGAAGAGCCACCACTTTTTCGGTAGGGATTAAGACTTGAGATACATACTCCTTAAACAACGTAGAGGTGACCAAAGCGCCTTCGATATACTCTTTCACTTTGTTCTCCTTGCCACTGATTGCTTTCAGGACGTACCACTTGTAATTGTTCTCAGCCATAGCTAAACTCATTAAATAGATTAGAACAAGCCGTAAACAAACGTCATAATCGACTCAAAGCTAAAGTCCATAAGCCATACGATGAGCGCCAGTATTATGGAAGCAATCAACACCAGCACTGCACTTTTGGACAATTCTTTACGAGTAGGCCAGCTCACTTTGTGAACTAACTCATTGTAGGATTCTTTAAGATTCTCAACGAACTTCATATCTGTAGTTTTTTCTTTATTCCTTACTTGCGCCAAACATCTGGCCTCAGCATTCGCCGAAGTCAGACGGAAGCTATTTTAATTGTAACAGCACGGAAGGCAGGAATCGAACCCACATTGACGGTTTTGGAGACCGCTCTCTTACCATTAGAGGACTTCCGTAAATGATTGCCAAGGCCGAAGCCTCGGCAATCTTAGTTTTATTGCTGACCTAAGTCAGACTTATTGATTAGTCAAGCAAACCAGTGATTTGACCTGAACCTACGGTACGACCACCCTCGCGGATAGCGAAACGGAGACCCTCAGAGCAAGCTACTGGGTAGATCAACTTAACCTTGATCTCCAAGTTGTCACCTGGCATAACCATCTCTGTACCCTCTGGCAATGTGATCTCACCAGTTACGTCCATTGTACGGATGTAGAATTGTGGACGATAGTGGTTGTGGAATGGAGTGTGACGGCCACCTTCCTCTTTCTTCAAGATATAAACAGAAGCCTTGAACTCCTCGTGAGGTTTAACAACACCTGGGTGGGTGATTACCATACCACGGCGAACCTCATCTTTGTCAATACCACGGAGCAACAAACCTACGTTATCACCAGCCTCACCGCTATCGAGCAACTTACGGAACATCTCAACACCAGTTACAACTGACTTCTTACCCTCAGCACCGAGACCGATCAATTGAACCTCATCACCAACTTTGATGATACCAGTCTCAATACGACCAGTTGCTACAGTACCACGACCTGTGATAGAGAATACGTCCTCAACAGGCATCAAGAATGGTTTGTCAATAGCACGTGGAGGAAGCTCAATCCATGTATCAACAGCATCCATCAACTCCATAACTTTGTCTTCCCACTCTTTTACTGAGTTCAATGCACCAAGAGCAGAACCACGGATGATAGGAGTATTATCGCCATCGAACTCATAGAATGAAAGAAGCTCACGCATCTCCATCTCAACGAGATCAAGCATCTCAGCGTCATCAACGAGGTCGCACTTGTTCATAAATACAACCAAGCGAGGAACGTTCACCTGACGAGCCAAAAGGATGTGCTCACGTGTTTGAGGCATAGGACCATCAGTAGCAGCAACTACGATGATAGCGCCGTCCATTTGAGCAGCACCAGTTACCATGTTCTTTACGTAGTCAGCGTGACCAGGGCAGTCAACGTGAGCGTAGTGACGAGTAGCTGTTTGATACTCAACGTGTGCAGTGTTGATAGTAATACCACGCTCTTTCTCCTCTGGAGCATTGTCGATAGAGTCGAATGAACGGAGCTCAGAAAGACCACGAGAAGCCAATACAGTAGTAATAGCAGCGGTCAAAGTAGTTTTACCGTGATCAACGTGACCAATAGTACCAATGTTCACGTGTGGTTTCGAACGGTCAAATTTTTCTTTTGCCATAGTTCTTGAATAAATTTAGTTATTAACGTTAATAATACTTATTTTACTTTTGTTAATTCCTGTTTTTACACAACACAATACCCCCATAGGAGCATTGGATTGTTTAAAAACCTTGAGCTAATGGCGGGAGTTGAACCCGCGACCTCATCCTTACCAAGGATGCGCTCTACCACTGAGCTACATCAGCAACACGAACTGTTTGTTCGCTACTGCTCGGAAATACGAGCGTATAAATAAAAATCGAGCGGAAAACGGGGCTCAAACCCGCGACCCCCAGCTTGGAAGGCTAGTGCTCTATCGACTGAGCTATTTCCGCGTGCTTAACCACGACTTCCGCGACGGTTAGTTTTGTGGGAGCAGATGGATTCGAACCACCGAAGGTGAAAACCAGCAGATTTACAGTCTGCCCCATTTGGCCGCTCTGGAATACTCCCAATGTTATTATTTCAAAGTTCGTCTTTTGGAGCCTCTTGTCGGATTCGAACCAACGACCCCGAGATTACAAATCACGTGCTCTGGCCAACTGAGCTAAAGAGGCGGGTCTTTCGTACTTTTTGCCTCAACCTTCAACGCGTCGGCGGAAAAGCGGTGCAAAGGTACTGCTTTTTTTTGAATTGACCAAATGTTTTGCAAAAAAAATGCATTTTTTGTGTGTTTTTTCATAAAAAGAGGGGCAAAATCGCCCCTCTCGTGCTAAAAATGCGTATTTTACTTGTCTTTTCGCTTTTCGATTTGTTTCTCGATTGCCTCCAAGCAATCATCAATTCCTTCTTCAAAAGTGTCGCATACTTTCTGGGCAAACAGTTCTGCTCCAAATCCCATTACTCTGATTGCCGTTTCTTTGTTCAGATTCGTTTCTGGTTTCACCACCGTCATACGGATCTCCATCTCTGCGGACTCTGGAAGCAGTTTCTCATAGCGCTTTGTCTTCTTCTCAATGTGTTTCTCGAGACGCTCCGCAATCTCGAAGTTCACCGCTTGCGTGTTCAGTTTCATAAGTCCTCCTTTTTTTATGGTTAAGTATTATATTATTTTCTACTCCGCGGGTGTGCCGCTTCGTAGGCTTGTTTCATTTGCTCAAAGGTCGCATGCGTATATACTTGCGTGGCAGCTAAACTTGCATGCCCCAACAGGCTCTGTATGGTGCGTATATCTGCTCCGTTGTTGAGCATAGTAGTGGCGAAGGTGTGCCTCAATACGTGTGGTGAATGTTTCTTGAGCGTACTGACTTCTCCCATACGCGCACGTACTATATTATATAAGGTGTGCGCATCCATCTCCTGCCACTCGCCATTTTTCTTAGTTCGCACAAGAAACGTGCCAATCCCTGCTTGCTCGCCCAACAATTTGCATTTATTTTGTCTATATTCCTCTATTAACTCGCACAATCCCTCGCCTATGGGCACCATTCGCTCTTTGGCTCGCTTGCCGAATACGCGTATCTGCTTTTGTCGGGTATCCACGTCCACCTCTTTCAGTCCCACCATCTCAGCTCGACGCATACCCGTCTGATACAGTATCTCGATGATCAGGTAATCTCTAAGGTGCAAAAACTGCTCCTGTTCGCTCATCTCCTCGTCCCAATCGCGCACTTGGTTGAGTTTCACATGCTCCATCTCGCTCTCGCGAAAGTAAATGGGCAAAGGCTTGTCAGTCTTGGGGGCAACAATAGCTCGCGTAATGTCCACTTTCACCAGTCCTACCCGCAGCAAGAACTTATAGAAACTCTTCACTGCTGACAATCGCCTTTTCACGCTACGCGGCGACTGTTTATGGTCCAACATGTCAATCATCCACGCCTTCACATCCTCTGCGCACACGTCCTTAGGATCAAACTCTTCTACTTCCCATCCCAAGAACTTGCACCATGCTTTCAGATCATCGCCATACTCGCCTACGGTACGCGCTGAGTACCGTTTCTCAATGGCAATATAATCTAAAAAACGTTTAATCATCACCCAATAGCCAATAGCCAATATCCAATACCCAATAGCCAGTAGGCGTCCAAAAGCGCAGCGTCCTACTTTATTTCTTTCCCGTGCTCCGCACTACCCTCGAATGGGAACAGACCGAAGAGTTCTGCATCAATGCGGTCAGTCACGTAGCGGAAGTCCTCTGGCTTGTCGCCAAACTTAATGGTGTCGCCATCGATAATAAGCAGTTTGCCCTTGTAGTCCGCGATCCAGTTCTCGTACAACTCATTCAAACCCTGCAGGTAGTCAATACGCATGCTTGACTCGTATGCACGACCGCGTTTCTGGATTTGTGCCACCAGGTTAGGAATGGTTGAGCGGATATAAATCATCAGATCGGGCATCTTCACCAGCGACATCATCAGGTCAAACAGGTCGCGATAGTTATCAAAGTCGCGATCGGACATAAAACCCTGACGGTGCAAGTTAGGGGCAAAGATACGCGCATCTTCGTAAATCGTACGATCTTGAATGATAAACTTGTCGGAGTTGGAAATGTCCACCACATCCTTGAAGCGTTTGTTCAAGAAATACACTTGCAAGTTAAACGACCAGCGGCCCATGTCCGCATAGAAATCCTCCAAGTATGGGTTAAACTCCACACTCTCGAATCGTGGCTCCCAACCATAATGTTTGGCGAGCATGTTGGTCAGCGTCGTCTTGCCGCAACCAATATTTCCTGCTACTGCTATATGCATAATCTCACTCTTTATTTACCAAATTAGTCCAATGAGACCAATTAGACCGATATGTCTAATTAGCCAAAGTTCTCTGCCGAAAACAATCCAAACAACTCCGCATCAATCTTATTCACAATCTTACGAAAATCCTCTGGATTGCTCTCAAAATCCAATCCGTCGCTCTCTATCACCAGCACTCGGCCTTCGTATTGATTGAAGATGAAGTCTTCGTATCGCTCATTTAAATCACGTAGATAATCCAACTGCATCGTCTTCTCATAATCTCTGCCTCGCTTCTGAATTTGTGCTATCAGCGATGGCACTGATTTTCGCAGGTAGATCATCAGGTCGGGCAACTTCATCAAGCGCTTCATGTGCTCAAACAACTCCATGTATGTCTGATAATCGCGCTCAGACAAGTCGCCGCGCTTATAATTATTGGTCACAAACACATACACTCCCTCAAAGATACTTCGATCCTGCACCACCGTGTGGCCTACCTCATTAATGCGGAGCATGTCTTTGAAGCGCTCTTTCAAAAAA